>CAXUCM010000140.1:0-6466 GCA_964249315.1 uncultured Acetobacteraceae bacterium
CTCCCGGCACCTGGCACAACGAGATTGCCTGATCGCGCAGGCAATGACCCTCCTCGAGCAGGAGCAGATCCTCGCCGGGCAGCATCTCCGGACGCGGCACGCCGCCGTCCAGCAGCGCGTGCCCGGCCGGCACCAGCAGCTCGAACGGCTCGAAGAACAGCGCCTCGGCACGCAGCGCCTCGCTCGGCAGCGGCAACGCCGCCAACACGGCATCCAGGCTGCCGCGATGCAGCGCCTCGACGAGCTCGTGCGTGCGCCCCTCCTGCAGGCGCAGCTCCAGTCCAGGAAACGCCGCTCGCAGCACGCGCAGCACCAGCGGCAGGTAGTACGGGCCCAGCGTCGGGATCACCCCCATGCGCAGCGCGCCGTCCAGCGGGTTGCTGCGCGCGTGCGCCAGTTCGAGCAGTCCCATCGCCTCGCGCAGGACGGTCCGGGCCTGGCGCAGCAGGATCTCGCCGGCCGCGGTGACCTCGATGCGACGCGCGGCACGCTCGAACAGGCTGGTCCCTAGCAGCGCCTCCAGCTTGCGCAGCTGCTCGCTTAGTGCCGGCTGGCTCACGCCGCAATGTTCCGCGGCACGGCCGAAATGACGGAACTCGGCCACCGCTGCCGCATATTCAAGGTCGCGGAGCGACAGGCCGCTGAGATGGGAGCGGGTCATCCGCGAGCCTAGCGCGCCTACGGCTTCATAGGAATACGCTATTGAACAACGAAGACAGATCGACACGACCGATACGGTCGGATCGCACGGGACCGCCGGCGTGGCGAACACCGTCGAGTCGGGCTAGAACAGCTGCATGAACGACGCCGGCCTTCTCCTGATCAACCTGGGAACGCCGGACGGGACCGATTACCGTTCCGTCCGCCGTTACCTTTCGGAGTTCCTCTCCGACCGTCGGGTGATCGAGGCGAACCCGCTGATCTGGCGGCCGATCCTGGAGGCGCTGGTGCTCTCCCTGCGACCGCAGAAGAGCGGTGCGGCGTATCGGCGGATCTGGAACCGCACCCTCGATGAATCTCCCCTGCGCACCCATACGCGGGCACAGGCGGAGAAGCTGGTGCACCGCTTCGTCGACGACGGCGTGCCGGTAGCCTGGGGAATGCGCTACGGCACCCCGTCGATCGCGGCCGCCATCGAGGAGCTGATGGGCCAGGGCTGCGATCGCCTGGTGATCCTGCCGCTCTATCCGCAATACAGCGCCACCACCACCGCCACCGCGAACGACCAGGCCTTTCGCGCCCTGATGCGGTTGCGACGGCAGCCGGCGGTGCGTACGGTGCCGTCCTTCCCGGATCACCCGATCTATATCGACGGGCTCGCCGCCACGGTGCGGCGCACGCTCGGCACCCTTGACTGGAAGCCGGACATGCTGGTCGGCTCGTTCCACGGGCTGCCGCAGAGCTACGTCGCCGCCGGCGATCCCTATCCGGAGGAGTGCGAGCGCACCATGCGGGCGCTGCGCGCGAAGCTCGGGCTGGATGCCTCGCTGACGCCGCTGACCTACCAGTCGCGCTTCGGGCCGGCGAAGTGGCTGGAGCCGTACACGGCGCCGACGGTGGTGCAGCTGGCGCGCTCCGGCATCCGCCGCATCGCCATGGTGATGCCGGCCTTCCTTGCCGACTGCATCGAGACCCTCGACGAGATCGGCAACGAGCTCCGCCACGAGTTCCTGCAGGCCGGCGGCGAGAAGTTCTGCACGATCCCCTGCCTGAACGACGATGCGCTGGCGATCGACCTGCTGGAATCGCTGGCCCGCGCCGAGCTTTCCGGCTGGCTGCAGCCGCGCCTCCAGGCCGCCGCGGCGGCCTGAGGCGATTCCATGCTGCAGATCGACAGCCTGACCTTCAACGCCTGGGGGCGCCGCTTCTTCGACCGCGCCAGCGCCACCTTGCCGACCGGGGCCAAGGTCGGCCTGGTCGGACGCAACGGCGTCGGCAAGTCCACCCTGTTCAAGCTGATCACCGGCGAGCTGCATGCCGATTCCGGCGAGATCGGCCTGCCCCGGGCGGCGCGTCTGGCGATCGTCGCGCAGGAGCATCCGGCCACCCCGGTCAGCCTGCTCGACACCATCCTCGCCGCCGATGTCGAGCGCGACGCGCTGTTCGGCGAGCTGGAAGCCGCCGAGCCCGAACGCATGGCCGATATCTGGGCGCGCCTGATCGAGATCGACGCCGACACCGCGCCGGCACGCGCGGCGGAGATCCTGCACGGGCTCGGCTTCTCGACCGAGGACCTGGCGCGGCCGATGGCGGAGTTCTCCGGCGGCTGGCGCATGCGCGTCGCACTGGCCGCCGCCCTGTTCGCCCAGCCCGACCTGCTGCTGCTCGACGAGCCGACCAACTATCTCGACCTGGAGGGGGCACTCTGGCTCGAGGCGCGTCTGGCGCGCTACCCGAACTCGGCGCTGATCATCAGCCACGATCGCGAGCTGCTGAACCGCTCGGTCGGCTACATCCTGCATGTCAGCGAGGCCAGGCTCGAGCTCTATACCGGCGGCTACGACGATTTCGAGAAGCGCCGCGGCGAGAGGCAGCGGCTGCTGGCGGCGACCCGGGTCAAGCAGGAGGCGGAACGCGCGCACCTGCAATCCTTCGTCGACCGGTTCCGCGCCAAGGCCTCCAAGGCGGCGCAGGCGCAGTCGCGGATGAAGCGGCTGGAGAAGATGGAGCCGGTCGCGGCCACCATCGAGGAGCGGGTCGCGCCGTTCCTGCTGCCCTCGCCGAAGCGGCCGCTGGCGCCGCCGCTGATGCGCCTGGAGGGCGTCGAGGTCGGCTACGGCCATGCCGCCCCGGTGCTGCGCGGGCTCGACCTGCGCCTGGACGTCGATGACCGGATCGGGCTGCTCGGCGTCAACGGCGCCGGCAAGTCGACCTTCGCCAGGATGGCGGCGGGACAGCTCGCGATCCGCTCGGGACGCATGCAGCGCGAGGGGCGCATCCAGGTCGGCTGGTTCCACCAGCACCAGATCGAGGCGCTGGATCCCGACGAGACCGCGCTCGACATCATCCGACGCGAGCGCCCGCAGGACAGCGAGCAGTCGCACCGCTCGCGCCTGGCCGCATGGGGCATCGGCTTCGACAAGCAGGCCACCACCGCCGAGGCGCTGTCCGGCGGCGAGCGCGCCCGCCTGCTGCTCAACCTGGTGGCGATGGCCGCGCCGCATCTGCTCATCCTCGACGAGCCGACCAACCATCTCGATATCGACAGCCGGCGCGCCCTGCTCGACGCGCTGAACGACTATGAGGGCGCGGTGATCCTGATCACCCACGACCGCTCGCTGATGGAGCTGGTCGCCGACCGGCTCTGGCTCGCGGCCGACGGCACCGTGCGGCCCTTCGACGGCGACATGGACGACTATGCGCGCTTCGTGCTCGACCGTGCGAAGAACGGCGCCGCCCCCTCGCAGGCGCGGGAGAAACGCAACAAGAAGCGGGCGAAAGCCTAAGTCTCGCGAGCGTAACGTTCGCAAGCGCGTGCGATTCGGTATAGTGCGGCAACGAGGGCCGCCTGGCAGACACCAGATGAAGGATAGCGGATGACAGTGACCCCAGACATGACTTCGACAGCGCCGGCCGGCCTCGACGACAGGTCCCGCCTGATGCAGACGCGCTATCGTCATCATCTGGAGCTGGACGACGTCATCAGCGCCGACCAGGCCACCGCGCGCGAACGCTTCGAGGCGGTGGCGCGCTCGGTGCGCGACGTTCTGGCCGAACGCTGGGTGCGCACCCAGCAGACCTACGCCAGCCAGGACCCGAAACGGATCTACTACCTGTCCATGGAGTTCCTGATCGGACGGTCGCTCGCCAACAATGTGCTGAACCTGCTGCTCGACCCCGTGCTCAAGGACGTCGCGGCGGCGAACGGGCTGGACTGGCTCGGCCTGATCGAGAACGAACCGGATGCGGGGCTCGGCAATGGCGGCCTCGGCCGGCTGGCGGCCTGCTTCCTCGACTCGATGGCGACGCTGCAGCTGCCCGGCATGGGCTACGGGCTGCGCTACGAGTACGGGATCTTCCGGCAATCGATCCAGAACGGCTGGCAGCGCGAGGAGCCGGACAACTGGCTGCGCCATGCCGATCCCTGGGAGGTCATGCGTCCGCTGGATCGCGTCGAGGTGACGCTGAACTGTTCCTTCGAGACGCAGGGACGCACCTTGCGGGCGATCCCCGGACGGCCGTCGCGGGTGATCGGCATCCCCTACGACCGGCCGACCGTCGGCTTCGGCGGCAAGACCGTGAACACCCTGCGGCTCTGGGCGGCGCGGGCGCCGGACGCGTTCGACTTCCAGGAATTCAGCAGCGGCGATTTCGTCGGCGCCGTCGCCGAGACGCTGGCCGCGGAGTCGCTCACCCGCGTGCTGTATCCGGACGACTCCACCACGCAGGGCCAGGCGCTGCGCTTCGTGCAGGAGTTCTTCCTGGTCGCCTGTTCGCTGGCCGACCTGGTGCGCCGCTTCCGCGGCAACGGCGGTGCGTGGCAGGACCTGTCCGACAAGGCGGCGATCCAGATGAACGACACCCATCCGAGCATGGCGGTGCCGGAGCTGATGCGCATCCTGCTCGACGAGGGCAGGCTCGACTGGGACACGGCCTGGGAGGTGACCTGCCGGACGCTGGCCTACACCAACCACACGCTGCTGCCCGAGGCGCTCGAGAAGTGGCCGCTGCAATGGTTCGAGGTGATGCTGCCGCGCCAGGCGGCGATCATCCTGGAGATCAACCAGCGTCTGATGGACAGCGTGCGCCGCCGCTTCCCCGGCAACAACGAGCGTCTCGCCCGCGTCTCGCTGATCGAGGACGGGCCGAGCCCGAAGATCCGCATGGCGCACCTGGCCATCGTCGGCTCGCACAGCACCAACGGCGTCGCCGAGATCCACTCCCGCCTGCTCCGCACCAACACCGTGCGCGACCTCGCCGAGATCTTTCCCGAGCGCTTCAACAACAAGACCAACGGCGTCACGCCGCGCCGCTGGCTGCTCCTGGCCAACCCGCCGCTCGCGGCCACCATCACGTCGGCGATCGGTGACGGCTGGGTCGGCGACCTTGCCGAGTTGGCGCGGCTGCGCCCGCTGGCCGACGATGCCGGCCTGCTCGGCGACGTGCGGCGCGCCAAGCAGCTCGCCAAGCACAGCTTCGCGCGCTGGCTGAAGCAGAGCGCCGACGTCGAGATCGACCCGTCCAGCATCTTCGACTGCCAGGTCAAGCGGATCCACGAGTACAAGCGGCAGTTCCTCAACGGGCTTCGCATCGCCGTGCTCTACAACCGGCTGCGCGAGAACCCCGGCATGGAGATGCTGCCGCGGACCTTCTTCTTCTCCGGCAAGGCGGCGCCCTCCTACGCCCTGGCCAAGGTGATCATCAAGTTCATAAGCAACCTGGCCGGCACCATCGATGGCGATCCCTGCGTGCGCGGCCGGCTCAAGGTGGTGTTCCTGCCCGACTACTCCGTCACCGTGGCGGAGCGGCTGATCCCTGCCGCCGACGTGTCGAACCAGATCTCCACCGCGGGCTTCGAGGCGAGCGGCACCAGCAACATGAAGTTCATGATGAATGGTGCGCTGACGGTCGGCACCCGCGACGGCGCCACCATCGAGATGGCCGAGGAGGCCGGAGAGGAGAACTTCTTCCTGTTCGGCCTGACCGCGGCCCAGGTGGCGGAGAATCGCGGCTGGTACAACCCGCAATGGCACTACGACCATGACCCCGAGACCCGCGCCGTCCTCGACATGATCCTGGGCGGCCGGTTCAGCAAGTACGAGCCCGGGATCTTCGATCCGCTGCGCACCATGCTGCTCGGCGCCGGCGACCGCTACATGCATCTGGCGGATCTCTGCGCCTACCTGGACGCGGACCGGGCGATGAGCGCGGTCTATGCCGAGCCGCAGGCCTGGACCCGCAAGGCGGTGCTCAACATCGCCGCCAGCGGCAAGTTCTCCAGCGATCGCGCGATCGCGGAATATGCCTCGGAGATCTGGAACGCGACGCCTTGCCCGGTCATCTAGGGGGGCTGGAAACTCCTGCCGCGTCTCCTGACCAGGACGGTCGGGCGCGCAGGGGGCGGGACACCGAGGCGTCCGTTTTGACGGACCTCGATATGGCCGGAGAGATTCCGGTTCGATCTCCTCCATGATGATCCCGGGAGGAGACAAGGGACGTCTCATGGGATTTTCGCATTTTGCCTCATATTCTTCATCGACGATTATCCACGAGGCGATCAAGCGTCTATATCTTGTTCTGGCTCAGACATGAGGTCTGGGATCAGGACAGGAAATTCGAGCAATGACCAGCAAGACTGCATCTCTGATTCAGAAGCTTGGCGCATCGGTGATGATCTCCGGGGCGCTGTTGTGCGGCGCGTCAGCGCCGGCGCGTCATGCCGACCTGGTCGCCGCGACGGCGCATCCGAGCACGACCGCGAAGGTCGCGACGGTCCGTCCCGGCTACTCCCATCACTGGGCGGCTG
>CAXUCM010000140.1:6566-8887 GCA_964249315.1 uncultured Acetobacteraceae bacterium
ACGACCGCGAAGGTCGCGACGGTCCGTCCCGGCTACTCCCATCACTGGGCGGCTGCGGTTCCGAGCGCGACCGCGAAGGTCGCGGCGATCCGTCCCGGCTACTCTCACCACTGGGCGGCTGTGGTTCCGAGCGCGACCACGAAGGTCGCAACGGCCCGTCCCGGCTACTCTCACCACTGGGCGGCTGCGGCGTCGGGTGCCATCATGGTCGCCGACATCGATCCCACGATATACCGCCACTCGTGCTGAGGTCGCGTCGCCTCGAAGAGCAGGCGTAACATTGTCCGTTGCCTTGCGCCTTCTTGCCGATCGGTGAGAAGGCGCTTTCTCAATGCTGATCCGATGGATACGGTACGTCGTATTATCGAGATGATCGCTCTCGAACTGTCTCATATCTGAGTGCCGAGCGGGAAAGTGTCGCGACGGATGGTCCCTGGTTTCCTCCTGGCCCGGAGTCGGATCGTCTTCGTCTTCCTGCTCAGCCTGCTATGCGGCGTGCTTGCGGAGAGCGAGGCAGACGCTCAACGGATCGCGTTCCAGTCCTACGGCAAGGCGGACGGACTCACGAATGCCTGGTTCTCCTGCCTTCAGCAGGACCGGTCGGGTTACGTGTTTGCCTGCACCGAGCATGGGCTTTACGCCTATGACGGACGGCGCTTCTTCAATCTTGGTCCCAAGCAAGGCCTGCCCGAAGGCGGCATCGCAAGCGGCCTGGTGTTCGACGTGGCCGGTCGGCTGATCGTTCGTTATCCGCACGGCATCTTCGTCTCGATCGGGCCGGTCGGTCCGCACACCCCGCCGGCCGCCCTGAGATTCCAGGTCGCGGTCTCGGCGGCCGGCGTGATCCCGGATGATCCCGCCGGCGCGCTGGTCCCATGGGACGGCGGCGCCATCTTCGCCGGGCAGGGACGTCTGTATCGCGTCCGGACGAAAACCGCTGACGGGCCTCCGACGGTGGAGTTTGCCGACAGCCTCCACCCACCTGGCGCCCTGCAGGATCCGTCTCCGCTCGCCGTAGCCGGCACGACCCTCTGGGCGGTCCGATCGGACGAGTCGATCTGCCGTGTCGGCATGAGCGTGCCGCGCTGCTTCGGACGCGCCGAGGGCGTGCCGCCGGAACGCTGGGTAGCCCTGCTGACGACGCATGATGGCCATCTGCTGGCGCGGTCCCTCTCGCGTCTTGCCGACATCGATCCCGGGACGGGCCATGTCGACATATCGCCGCTGCCGGATCAGGGCGGACGCTACGCGAACTACCCGATGACGCTGCTGCTGGCGCTGACGCCTTCCGGTCAGGCGCTGACCCAGTCTGCAGCGGGCCTGATCATCCGCGACCGCTCCGGCTGGAAGAGGCTCGCCACCGAGAACGGTCCGCCGGTGCCGATTGCGAGGCTGATGTTCGACCGCCAGGGTAATCTCTGGCTCGCCGCGCTCGGACGCGGATTGATGCGGGCCTTGGGCTACGGCGCCTGGGAGAACCTGGACCACCATGACGGCCTGTCCGACGACGTGCTGTGGCAGATGGCCCGTCAGCCGGGCGGACCCCTGTGGGTTGCCTCCGACGGTGGCGTCGATGCGGTCGGCGGTCCTCCGGGAGTGATGCTGGCGCGTCGGCACTACGATCAGGCGGCCTTCTCCATCGCCTTCGATGCACTCGGCCGCCTGTGGCGCTCCGTCGGCTCGAACGGCGTCGCCTGCATCACGGTCGGCAGCGGAGCGACCATTCAGTACCCGCTGGCCCAGACCAGCCAGATCCTGCACGGCTCGAACGCCCGGCTCTGGTTCATCACCGAGAAGGGCGTCTACTTCGTCGACGGCGCCGCCGCGCCGAAGGCGCCGCAGCCGGTCGCCGGCCTCTCAGGGTTGGTGACCACCGCCGCTGTCGCTCCGGATGACACCCTGTGGGTACTGCGCGGGCCTGAGCTCCTGCATCGACATGGCGATGGCTCGATCGTGTCCATCCGACTTCGCTGGCAGCAGGCCGAGTTCGATCCCCTGACGCTGACGACCGGACCCGCAGGTGTGATCTGGATCGCCGGGATCGGCGGCGGCCTCTACCGGCTGCAGCTCGACGGCGACCGGATCGTCTCGAGCACCTGGTTCCAGCCGCCCGACATCATCTCCAACAGCATCGTCTCGCTGCTGGTCGACGGAAGGGGCTGGCTCTGGGCGGGCACCGACAACGGCATCTCGGTCTTCAACGGGCAGCGCTGGGTATCCGCGACCGCCGACGAGGGCCTGATCTGGGATGACCTGGACCAGGGCGGCCTGCTGGAGGATGCCGACGGCTCGATGTGGATCGGCACCAGCCAGGGGCTGTC
>CAXUCM010000141.1:0-8853 GCA_964249315.1 uncultured Acetobacteraceae bacterium
CCTCGAGCTGCTGCAGCGTGCGGGCGCGCGCGCCTGCGCGGCTCAGCCGTTCGTGCGCGCGGATCTGCTCGTCGATCTGCCAGCCGATGGTCAGCACCGGCGTGAGCGCGGTCATCGGGTCCTGGAAGATCATCGCGATCTCGCGTCCGCGCAGGCGGCGCAATTCGCGCTGGCCGAGCCCGAGCAGCTCGCGGCCCTTGTAGCGCACCGAGCCGGTGATCCGCGCGCCGGCGGCGTCGATCAGGCCGATGATGGCGAGCGCGGTCATGCTCTTGCCCGACCCGGATTCGCCGACGA
Source organism: uncultured Acetobacteraceae bacterium (assembly GCA_964249315.1). GTDB lineage: Bacteria > Pseudomonadota > Alphaproteobacteria > Acetobacterales > Acetobacteraceae > Lichenicoccus. The sequence continues at coordinate 298 of CAXUCM010000141.1, forward strand.
TGCCGAGGATCTCGCGCGTGCCCAGCGTGAGAGAGACGTGCTCGACGATCCGCACCATGCGGCCGCCCGCACCCGGCAGCGAGACGGTCAGGTCCTCGATCTCGAGCAGCTCAGCGCCCATCGCGCACGCGCGGATCGAGCACGACGTAGAGCGTGTCGACGAGGGCATTGGCCAGCACGACGAACACGGCGGAATACATCACCGTCGCCATGATCAGCGGCAGGTCGAGATTGGCGAGCGCCTGGTAGGTCAGCCGTCCGACTCCCTGCAGGCCGAACACCACCTCGGTGAGCAGCGCGCCGCCGCCGACCAGCTGCGCGAAATCGAGTCCGAACAGCGAGACGAAGGTGATCATCGAGGTGCGCAGCCCGTGCCGGAACAGCACGCGGCTGGCGGACAGGCCCTTGGCCTGGGCGGTGCGCATGAAGTCCTCGCTGTACGAGGCGACCAGGTCGGCGCGCAGCACGCGGCCGTAGATGCCGATGAACAGCACCGCCAGCGTGACCCAGGGGATCACCAGCGCCTTGAACCAGCCGACCGGATCCTGGCTGAGCGGCACGTAGCCGAGGCCGGGGACCCAGGAGAACAGCCAGGTGTGGTGCAGCCGGCTCTGGGTGATCAGGTTGATCACCTCGCCGAGCCAGAACACCGGCATCGAGATGCCGATCAGGCCGAGCATCATCAGGCCGCGATCGATCAGCGAGCCGCGCGTCGCGGTGGCGAGCGTGCCCATGCCGATCGAGGCGAGCACCCAGACGACGGCGGCACCGCCGACCAGGGAGAGCGTGACCGGGGCGGCGTGGATCACTTCCGGCACGACGCGCTCGCCATGGTCGACGAAGGAGGTGAGGTCGCGGCTGACGAACAGCTTGCCCATCATGCGCAGGTACTGCACCGGCAGCGGACGGTCGAAGCCGTACTCGTGCCGCACCAGGGCCAGCGTCTCGGGGGAGGCGTTGCGGCCGGCGATGCGCGCGGTCGGATCCGCGCCGGGAGTGGCGAAGAACACCAGGAACACCAGCAGGCTGACGCCGATCAGCACCAGGGCGGTCTGGCCGAGCCGGCCCAGGATCGCGCGGGCCATCACTCGCGCCGGCGGCCGGCGTCGCGCACGTCGAGCGCATCGCGCAGCCCGTCGCCGAGGACGTTGAGCGCCAGCACGGTGAGCACGATGGCGAGCCCCGGCGCGAAGGCGACCATCGGGCGGGTATAGATCAGGCCTTCGCCGTCCTGGATGATGGTGCCCCAGCTCGCCGCCGGCGCCTGCACGCCGATGGAGAGGAAGGAGAGGGCGGACTCCGCCAGCATCGCCAGCGCCATCAGCAGCGGGGCGAGCACGATCAGCGTGGCGGACACGTTGGGCAGGATGTCGCGCAGCAGGATGCGCGCGCGCGAGGCGCCGATCCCCCTCGCCGCGAGCACGAACTCGCTGTGCCGCAGCGACAGCACGCGGCCGCGGATCGGACGCGCCGCGTAGGGCACGTAGACCAGCGCGATGATGCAGACCGGCAGCAGCAGATTGTCGGACTCGATGGTCACCGGGCCCAGGCGCAGGCCCTGGCTGATGGTGACGATGGAGAGCGAGATGGCGAACAGGTAGACCGGCACGGCCCACATGACGTCCATCAGACGCGACAGCACGGCGTCGACGACGCCGCCGAAGAAGCCGGAGACGATGCCGACGCCGGCCGCGATGACGACGCAGAGCAGGGTGGCACTGGCGCTGATCAGCAGCGAGTTGCGGCCGCCATAGAGCAGTCGCGCCATGACGTCGCGGCCCTGGCCGTCGGAGCCGAGCAGGTAGGCGGAGGGATGCCAGGTCGGGCCGAGCGGGGTCAGGCCGAGATGCAGCGGATTGTCGTTGGGCTGCATCACGGTCAGCTCGCGACCGTGCAGCGTGACGATGGCGGCGACGTCGGAGGTGAACGGGTCGGTGTGCGCGAGCCGGTGCGCGTAGAGCGGGGCGGCGAGGCAGGCGAGCGTGATCAGCGCGAGTACGGCGAGTGCGGCCATGGCGCTGCGGTCGCGGCCCAGCGCGCGTGCGGCGGTGCTCCAGTGACCGCGCGCGGTCACTGCACCCAGACCTGGGAGAACAGCATATGTGTCAGCAGCGTGTAGGTGTAGTGGCCGAGCCGCTTCGAGACGAAGTCGACGTATTTGAACTGGATCAGCGGCGCTGCTGCCGCATTCTGCATGATCTGGTCGCTTACCTGCGACCAGAGTGCCACGCCCGCCCTCGGGTCGGTCGCTGAGATGCGGCCGGCACGGACCATGCCGTTCTGGATGGCGTGATCGCAGAGACCGGAAATGTTGATCGAGGAATCCGACCCTGGATGGAGGTTCTCGCAGCCGAACAGATCGTCCAGGAAGTTCGAGGCAGCCGGATAATCCGAATACCAGTCGGTCAGGCTGATCTGCACCTTGTTGTTGGTGTTCTGGATGTAGCCGAACGCGATCGAGTCGGCGACGAACTTGACCTGGGCGTCGTAGCCGATCTGGCGCAGCGTATTTTGCAGGTAGATCCCCATCGAGATGTCGATGGCGCGGTTGTAGGCGATCAGGGTGATCTTCGACCCCTTGGTGCCGCTCTCCTCGACGAGGGCGCGGGCGCGAACCAGATCGGGCTTCTGCCAGCTCGGTGCCGGGTGCAACGCGTCCGCGCCCTTGCTGTAGAAACACTTGCCGCTGCGCCCGTCGATGCCGGTTGGTACCATCTCGCAGAGCGGATCCGCCACTGCGGTGCCACCGTAGAAGATCGCCATGGCGGCGCGATTGACCGCGTAATTGACCGCCTGGCGTGCCTTGATGTTGTTGAAGGGCGCCAGGTTGACGTTCATCGGCATGTAGAAGATCGCGAACATCGGCTGGATGTGGACCTGGCTGGTATAGCGGTCGCCGAGTTCACCGAGACGGTCGAGCGGCTTGTTGTTGAACATCCAGTCGTAATGGCCGTTTTCGATCGCGGTGGTTTGCGCCTCATCGGTCAGGCCGAAATCATACTCGATCTCATCGACATAGCCTTCGGGCTGCGCGAGCGCGCTCCAGAGACGGAAATACGGGTTTCGCTGCAGCGTCATGCCGTGGTTGGGATCGAAGCGCGTGATCCGGTATGGCCCGGTGGCGGCGGCGGCCGTGTTGCCGAGGTCGTGCAGCGGCGTGTCGGCCGGTACGACCGAGGCGTGCGACATGGCGAGCTTGTCGAAGAACTCGCCGTCCGGCTGGGTCAGGTGGAAGGTGACGGTGCCGGCGGCGTCATCAGCCTCGACGCCGCCCGCGAGCGTGCAATGGCGAGGATCCTTCAGGCAGGCGGCGGCGCCGACAATGCCGCCATAGAAGCTGCCCGCCGTCGGACTGCCGACCTTGAAGATGCGCCGCATGGTGGCGAGCACGTCGGCGGCGGTGATGACCCGACCGGTCGAGAAGCGGATGCCCGGACGCAGGTGGAAGACGTAGGTGCGGCCGCCATCCGTCGGTTCCGGCAACCGGTCCGCGAGGTCCGGCACGATCGTGGCGCTGCCGGGACCGTCGACCTTGGCGAAGCCGGTCAGCCCGTCATTGGTGACGGCGAAGATCTGTTCGTTCTCGCTGGTGTAGTTGATCTGCGGATCCAGTGTGCCGCCGTTGGCATCCGCGCTCAGGCGCAGCGTGCCGCCGCGATGGCCGGGCTCGAACGGGGCCGGCGTCAGCGCCAGCGCGCGCACGGCCAGGCACGAGACGAGCGCGAGCAGCGGGAGGAGGCCGCGCACCAGCCGTCAGCTGTCCAGCCTGGCGAGCTGGGCTGCGATGTCTTCCGGGTTGGCGGCGCCGTCGATGACGCTGTTGAAGCGGCCGCGCTTGTCCATCACGTAGATGATCGAGCTGTGGTCCATCAGGTAGCCGCCATCCCTGGTCGGATGACGCGCCGCGTAGACCCGGTAGGCGTGCTCGACATCCTCGATCTGCCGCGCGGTTCCGGTCAGCCCGGTGATCTGCTTGTCGAACAGGCCGACGTAGCGGCCCATCACCGACGGCGTGTCGCGGGCCGGATCGACGGTGACGAACACCAGCGCCACGTCGCGCCGCCTGGCGTGCAGCATGTCCATCGCGTTGGCGAGGCTGTTCAGCGCCGTCGGACAGGCGTCGGGACAGTTGGTGTAGCCGAAATAGACCAGCATCCACTTGCCGCGGAAGTCGGCGTCGCGGACCGTATGTCCGTCCGGCGCGGTCAGCGCGAACGGTCCGCCGATCGGCACGGCGCCGCCGGCAGGGGCCGTCGTCGAGAGGAACTGCATCGCGATGCCGCCGGCCAGCAGCAGCACGATCACGAGACCCCCGAGCAGGGCGGCGAGCCTGCGATTCAATGCGCTTCGGCCCAGCTTCTGCCGCGACCGGTTTCCACCACCAGCGGCACCGACAGGCGGGCCGCACCCTCCATGACGTCGCGGGCCAACGCCGCCACGGCCTCGGCTTCCGCCTCCGGCGCCTCGAACAGCAGCTCGTCATGCACCTGCAGCAGCATGCGCGCGCGCAGCCCGGCCTCGTGCAATGCTGCCGGCATGCGCACCATGGCACGCTTGATGATGTCGGCAGCGCCCCCCTGCAGCGGCGCGTTGCTGGCCTGGCGCTCGGCGTAGGAGCGTCGCGCCGGGTTCTTGTCGGCGATGCCGGGAACCCAGCAGCGCCGTCCGAACGGCGTCAGCACGTAGCCGTGCGTGCGGGCCTCCTCGCGGGTGCTGTCCATGAAGGCGCGGATGCCGGGATAGCGGGCGAAATAGGCGTCGATATAGGTGCGCGCCTCGCCCGGCGGGATGGCGAGCTGGCGGCCCAGGCCGAAGGCGCTGATGCCGTAGATGATGCCGAAATTGATCGCCTTGGCGCGGCGACGGGTCAGCGGGTCCATGCCCTGCATCGGCACGCCGAACACCTCGCTGGCGGTGCGGGCATGGATGTCCTGGCCGCTGGCGAACGCCTCCTTCAGCGCCGGGATGCCGGCGACGTGGGCGAGCAGGCGCAGCTCGATCTGCGAGTAGTCCGCCGAGACCAGCACGTGGCCGGGTGCGGCGATGAAGGCGCGGCGGATGCGGCCGCCTTCCTCGGTGCGGATCGGGATGTTCTGCAGGTTGGGCTCGTTCGAGGAGAGCCGGCCGGTGGTGGTGATCGCCATCTGGAACGAGGTGTGCACGCGCCCGCTGGCGGGATTGATCTCCTCGATCAGCGAGTCGGCGTAGGTGGATTTCAGCTTGGCCAGCTGGCGCCATTCCAGGATGCGCGCGGGCAGCGCGTGGCCCTGCTCGGCGAGGCCCTGCAGCACCGAGGAGTCCGTGCCCCAGGCGCCGGTCTTCATGCGCCTGCCGCCGGGCAGGGCCATCTCGTCGAACAGGATCTCGCCGAGCTGCTTGGCGCTGCCGAGATTGAACGGCCGGCCGGCCAGCGCGTGGATCTGCGTCTCCATCACCGCCATGCGCTCGGCGAAATCGACCGACAGGCGGCGCAGCTCGGTGGCGTCGACCGAGATGCCGGCCTGCTCCATGTCGGCGAGCACCCGGATCAGCCGGCGCTCGAGCTGCTCGTAGAGGGCGAGCGCGCGGTTCGGCGCCAGCTGCGGCCGCAGGCTGTGCCAGAGCCGCAGCGTCACGTCGGCATCCTCGGCGGCATAGGCGGTGGCGCGGACGAGGTCGACGCGGGCGAAGCTCACGCGGTTGCGTCCGGTGCCGGTGACCTGGTCGTACGAGATCGGGGTGTGGCCGAGATGGCGCGCGGAGAGCTCGTCCATGCCGTGGCCGTGGGCGCCGGCTTCCATCGCGTAGGAGACCAGCATGGTGTCGTCGACCGGCTCCGCGCGCGGCGCGCCGGCCCGCTCCAGCACCAGCAGGTCGAACTTGGCGTTCTGGAAGATCTTCAGCGTGCCGGGATCGGTCAGCAGCGGCGACAGCAACGCGATGGCTGCGTCCGGATCGAGCTGGGCAGTGACGGGATGCTCGAGGTCGCCCTCGTGGCGCAGCGGCACGTAGCAGGCGCGCCCGGGGGCGACGGCGAGCGAGAATCCGACCAGGCCGGCGCGCATCGGATCGAGCCCGTCGGTCTCGGTATCGAGCGCGCACCGGCCGGCCGCGCGCGCCGCCTCGACCCAGCCTGCCAGCGCCTCGAGGCTGGTGACGGTCTCGTAGTTCGCGAACGGGATGCTGACCGGAGTGGCGGCGGACGGTGCCGGGGCGGGTTCGTGCCGGGCCCGGCCGTCCAGCCCGAGCCGCTGGATGATCGAGCGGAAGCCCATGCCCTCCAGCCAGGTGGCCAGCCTCGGCGGATCGGGCGCGGCCATGCCGAGCTCGGCGATCGGCAGCGGCAGCGGCGCGTCGTCGCGCAGGATCACCAGCGTGCGGGAGATGCGCGCGGCCTCGGCATGCTCGAGCAGCGCGTCGCGCCGCTTGGAAGGCTTCATCGACGGCGCCGCCGCGAGGATGCTCTCCAGGTCGCCGTACTCGGCGACCAGGCTGCTCGCGATCTTCGGGCCGATGCCGGGCACGCCGGGCACGTTGTCGACGGCGTCGCCCATCAGCGCCTGCACCTCGACCACCTTGCCGGGAGCGACGCCGAACTTCTCGCGCACCTCGGCGTCGCCGATCGGCTTCTGCTTGATCGGGTCGAGCATCTCCACGCCGGGCCGGATCAGCTGCATCAGGTCCTTGTCGGAGGAGACGATGGTGCAGCGTCCGCCCGCCGCCTCGATGGCGCAGGCATAGGCGGCGATCAGGTCGTCCGCCTCCCAGCCGGCGAGCTCGATCGCGGGGATGCCGAAGGCGGCGGTGGCCTCGCGCACGAGCGCGAACTGCGGCACCAGCTCGGGCGGCGGGTCGGGCCGGTGCGCCTTGTAGTCGCCGTAGAGCTCGTTGCGGAAGGTCAGCCGGCCGGCATCGAAGATCACCGCCAGGTGGGTGCCGACATGGTCGCGCAGGAAGCGGGCGATCATGTTGGTGAAGCCGAACACCGCGTTCACCGGGGTGCCGTCCGGCCGCGACATCGGCGGCAGCGCGTGGAAGGCGCGGAAGATGAAGCCCGAGCCGTCGATCAGTACCAGGTGGGCGTCCTGCAGCGAACGCTCCTCGCCCGGCGGCGGCGCGCCCGGTTCAGTGTCCAGTATCGCCGGCCTCCTGTGCCAACGGATCGAGCGCGTAGACCCGCGAGCAGTACGGGCAGAAGGTCTGCTGCTCGACGATGCGCAGCCAGACCCGCGGGTGGCCGAGCGCGCCGCCATCGCCGTCGCAGGCGACCACGCGGCTGGTCACCACCAGCCTTTCGACCTCGCCGAGTTGCGGAGTAGGGGTGGATGCGCCGAACGGCATGCGGTGGCCTCGGTTGGTGCCGGGAGAGGGCGGGCGTCATGATGATACGTTGGATAGCCGTGCTTTCAAACCTCCGCCGACGCCCGCTCGCCGGCCGGGTGCGCCGGCTGCTGCTCGGCGGGCTGGCCTTGTCGCTGGCAGGCTGTGCCGGGGGGGCGCCGGTGCATCCCGCGCCCTCCTCGCATCAGGCGGATCGGCGCCTGGTGCCGCCGGACCGGATCTGGACGCTGTCGGACGGCGCGCGCCTGACGCTGCGGGTCTGGCGTCCGGAGGCCGCACCCGCGCGCGCCGTCGTGCTGGCCTTGCACGGCATGAACGACAGCCGCGATGCGTGGGAGCTGTCCGGGCCGGCGCTGGCGGCGAGGGGGATCGCGGTCTACGCCCCGGACCAGCGCGGCTTCGGCGCGGCACCCGGGCGCGGCCTCTGGCCGGGCGCCGACCGGCTGGTCGCGGACGCCGCCGAGATGGTGCGGCTGGCCGCCTCCGAGCAGCCGGGCCGCCCCGTGTTCGTGATGGGCGAGAGCATGGGCGGCGCGGTGGCGCTGTGCCTCGCCGCGCGGCGCGACCATCCGCCTCTCGCCGGCTTCGTGCTGCTGGCGCCCGCGGTGTGGAGCAGCACGCAGATGAGCCCGCTGCTGACCGCCTCGCTGTGGAGTGCGGCGACCTTCCTGCCGGACTGGCAACTGACCGGCCGCGCCCTGCCGATCGAGATCCAGGCCAGCGACAATATCGCGGCACTCTATCGGCTGTCGTACGACCCGCTGACCCTGACCAGCACGCGCACGGCGACGCTGCGCGGACTGGTCGGGCTGATGACGCGGGCCGCCGCTGCCGCCGCGAGCGTGCGCGACCCCGTGCTGGTCGCCTACGGCGCGCATGACGAGCTGGTGCCCCCGGCGGCGATGGCGGCGAGCTGGCAGCGGATGCCGTCCTCGGCGCGCCGAGCCTTCTACGCGCACGGCTACCATCTGCTGATGCGCGATCGCGATCGCGCCTCGGTGATCGGCGACGTGGTCTCCTGGATGTTCGCACCGGAGCGGGCGCTGCCTTCCGGGGCGGACGTGGCGGCGGCGGCTTGGCAGGCCGGCGACGGCTGGAACGTCACGCTGCCGCTGCTGCTTCCCGCCAACCTCGACGATCTTGCCGGGGGCAGATGAGATCGATCGAGCTGGAGGTGATCCAAAGCAAGGCCAGGGCTCTGCCCTGGACCCGCTCAAGGCTCAGCCTTGAGAATCC
>CAXUCM010000142.1:0-3944 GCA_964249315.1 uncultured Acetobacteraceae bacterium
TGAGCGGGTCCAGGGCAGAGCCCTGGCGCTTACTTCTTCAAGCTGTCGGCCACGTCGCGAACGGCGTCCTTGCCCTTGCCGACGCCCTCCTGGATCTTGCCGCCGGTCTTCTCGGTGACCCCTTCGGCCTCCAGACGCTCGTTGCCGGTCAGCTTGCCGGCGCCCTCCTTGACGGCGCCTTTCACCTGGTGGCCGACGCCGGTTGAACGGTCCTTGTCCATCATCGCCTCCCTCTCCTTACAATCAGGCAATAACCGGCAACCGCGTGCAGAGTTGCAGCCGGGCTCAGGCGGCGGCCTTCAGGCTGCGGCTGAGGAAGGCGACGACCGCGACCTCTTCGGCGCTCAGCGAACCGTGCGCGACGCCACCGGGTTCGAGCACCGCCTCGGCGCGTTGCCGAAGGGCCTCGGCCAGGCTGCCATCGAGATAGCCGTCGAAGATGGCCGGATGGATATAGCATTTGCGGCACATCGCCGGCGTGTTGCCCAGCAGCTTGCTGACCTTCTCGACCGCGTGCAGCACGTTCTTCTTGGCCTTGGCGTGGCTGTCGAACTGCTCGAACTCGTGCAGGGCGAGCGCTGCCAGGTTGGTCGCGGCCCAGGTGCGGAAATCCTTCGCGGTGATGTCCTCGCCGGTGATCTCATGCAGGTAGTCGTTGACGTCCTGCGAGGAGATACCGTGCTTCTGCTCGTCCTCGTCGAGATACTGGAACAGGTCCTGGCCGCTGATGTCCTGCAGCCGCTTGACGATTCCGGCCAGCCGTCGGTCACGCAGCTCGACATGCTGCTGGATGCCGTGCTTGGCGCGGAAATCGAGCACCAGTTCCGTGCCACGCACCCGGGCATGCCGGTTGCGCAGCGTGGTCAGGCCGAAGCTCTTGTTGGTCTTGGTGTATTCCTCGTTGCCGACCCGCATCAGGGTCTTCTCGAGAAGCGCCACCACGGTCGCCAGCACCTTGCGGCGCGGCAGACCGGAAAGTCCCAGGTCGCGTGCGACCTGCGCACGGATGGTCGGCAGCATCTTGCCGAACAGCAGCATCTTGCCGTACTTCGCCTCGTCGCGGATCGCGCGCCAGTCCGCATGATACCGGTACTGCTTGCGTCCGCGCGCATCCCGTCCGACCGCCTGCAGATGTCCGCGCGGGTCGCGGCAGATCCAGACATCGACGTAGGCGGGCGGCACCGCGAGCTTGCGCACGCGCTCGAGCGTCTTCTCGTCTGCAACGACCGATCCGTCCGGCTGCCGATAGACGAAGCCGTCCTCGGTTGCCTCCCGGGTGATGCCGGGCCGGCTGTCGTCGACGTAGTGCAGTCGAGCCGCCGCCGCCGCGGCGCGCGGATCCGAGGCCAGATCGTGGTCCACGTCATTCTCGGTGGTCATCGGTCAGCCCCGCGACCATTCCGACGCACCTGCGTCCGGCCTTCGTCGCGTACGATCGTCATGGTGCTCGGTCTTGGTCATCGCGCGATCCCCTGGTATGCCGCTCATCAACGCCGGAGCGGGACGATCATCGGACTGGTGCAGTCTGATCGAACCCGCTCTAGGGACGTTGCAGCGCCGCCAGGGTTCGTTCACGTCATCGCCTCGTAAGGGAGTCGCCGCTCTGACCCAGCCATCCTCCGTCCTGATCATCGGTGCCTCGCGCGGCCTCGGCCTCGGTCTCGCGCGCGAATATCTGGCCCGCGGCTGGCACGTCGTCGCCACGGTGCGCGGCGACCGGCACACCGGGCTGCATGACCTCGCGTCGGACGCGGAGCGGCTGCAGATCGAGACGCTCGACATCAACGAGGCAGACGAGACCCAGGCGCTGCATCGACGCCTGGCCGGACGCCGCTTCGACGTGCTGTTCGTCAATGCCGGGATCGCCAACGATCCGGGCGAGCAGGTCGGCACGACATCGACGGAGACCTTCATCCGCGTGATGGTCACCAACGCGCTCAGCCCGCTGCGTGTCATCGAGACCCTGCAGGACCTGGTCGAGCCCGGTGGCACGATCGCGGCGATGTCGTCCGGTCTCGGCAGCGTGGCCAACAATGTCAGCGGCGGCTGGGAGATCTATCGGGCGAGCAAGGCGGCGCTCAACACGCTGATGCGCAGCTTTGCCGCGCGCCAGTCCGACAAGGCGCTACGCATCCTGGTGATCGCGCCGGGCTGGGTCAGGACCGATATGGGCGGCCCGAACGCCAGCCTGGACGTCGAGACCAGCATGCGCGGCGTGGTCGATACCGTCTCGCGCGCGCATCCGGGCGGAGTCCGCTACCTGGACTGGCAAGGCCAAACGGTCGCCTGGTAGATCTTGATTGCCGACAGGACGGGATGGATGACCGCCAATCCGATTACCGAGGCGCTGCTCGCGGCGATCCGGCATAGCCCGGATCCGATGGTGCTGACCGACCCGTCGGCCGCGGATCACCCGATGATCGCGGTGAACGACGCCTTCGTCGCACTGACCGGCTACGCACCGGACGCGGCGGTCGGCCGCAATTGCCGGTTCCTCCAGGGATCCGAGACCGATCCCGAGGCGCCACGTCGCATCCGCCGCTGTCTCGCCGAGCAGAGAGGCTGCATCGAATGGCTCGTCAACTACCGACGCGACGGCACGGTGTTCTGGAACCTGCTGTTCCTCTCGCCGGTGTTCGATCGTGACGGCACTCTGCTGCACTTCTTCGGCAACCAGCGCGACATCACCGGCGGCCAGCCGGCGGACCTCGTCGAATACAGCCTGGGCAAGGCCGACATGCCGGCGGAAGGGCGGCGCGCGTTCGATGCGCTGCTGCCGGAAATCCTCGAGGAGACGCATCGCGCCGCCGCCGGTGATGCGAGCGGGCAGCTTCTGTCCCGGCGCCTGATCGAAGCGGTTGCCCGCCTGAACGAGGTGACGATCCAGCTGACCGCGGCCACCTGGACGATGCGGCCGGCCTGACGGCGCCTGATCCCGACAAGGGCGGAGTGGTGGAGCTGAGGGGAATCGAACCCCTGACCTCCTCATTGCGAACGAGGCGCTCTACCAACTGAGCTACAGCCCCGCCTTGCAGTGGGCGGAAAATAGCCAAGGTCGCCGGTAAGTCAAGCCGGGACGCCCCCGGAGCACCGACCGCGAGCAGGGGTGCACATTGCCTCGCCACAGCCGTCTGGTTAGCTTCCGACTTCTTCCGCGGAGCGCACAGGCGTGCTTTTGTCGAGCCTCTTCCAACTTGTTTTCCTGTTGCTCAAGCTTTTTACCTGGGCGCTGATCCTCTCCTGCGTGTTCAGCCTGCTGTTCGCGTTCGGCGTGCTCGATACTCGCAACCGGGTGGTCTGGAACGTCGGCAACTTCCTCAACCGGGTGACCGAGCCCGTGCTGGCGCCGGTGCGACGCGTGTTGCCGCTGTTCGGCAACATCGACCTGTCGCCGCTCGTCGTGCTGCTGCTGATCCAGTATGTGCTGTCGCCGCTGCTCGTCGAACTCTACCTGCGGATCGCCAGCGGCGGCGCCGTCGGCACCGGCTTCTGACCGCATCCGCCGCGAACGGAGAACTCGGACCATGTCCCTCGATGCTCCGGAATGTGCCCCCGAGCTCATGCCGGGCATCGCCGTCGTCGGCGCCGGGTTCAGCGGCACCCTGCTGGCGTTGCACCTGCTGCAGCGGGTGCCGCCGCAGACACGCGTGGTGCTGATCGAACGCAACGCCCAGTTCGGTCGCGGACCGGCCTATTCCACCGGCAACTCCTCGCACCTGCTCAACGTGCCGGCCGGCAAGATGAGCGCGTTCCATTCGCGCCCGAACGACTTCCTGCACTGGCTGCAGGCGCAACCCGCCGACGAGCTCGGCGACCTGGATCCCAGGCCGGGGACGTTCGTGCCGCGCCGCATGTTCGGCCGCTACATCCGCCATCTGCTCAACCTGGAGATGAAGCAGCCCGAGCGTCGGAACCAGCTCGAGCTGATCCGCGGCGACGTCACC
>CAXUCM010000142.1:3954-8833 GCA_964249315.1 uncultured Acetobacteraceae bacterium
GTCCTTCTACGACTCCGCCAGGTATCGTGCCGATCCGTGGGCCGCCGATACGCTCGCCGACCTCGATCCCGACCTGCCGGTGCTGCTGATCGGCACCGGCCTGACCACCATCGACAGCGTGGTTTCGCTGCTCGACCAGGGCCATCGCGGCCCGATCACGGCGCTGTCGCGTCGCGGGCTGGTGCCGCATCGCCACGCCGCCGTGCCGTCCGCCATCGACCTTCCGGAAACCGATGCCTTCCCGACCCGGGTGAACGCGCTAGCCCGCGCGTTGCGCGAAGGCAGCGAGCGGTCGCTGCGTGCGGGCGGCAGCTGGCATCCGGTGATCGACGAGCTGCGCCCGATTACCACCGAGCTGTGGCAGGCGATGTGCCCGCAGGACCGGGGACGTTTCCTGCGTCACCTGCGTCCCTGGTGGGACGTGCATCGCCATCGCGTCTCCGGCCCGGTCGCCGACCGCATCGATGCCGCCCGCGCCAGCGGCCAGTTGCGCATCCGGGCCGGACGGATCCGCGAATATAGGCCGCGTCCGGATGGGCTGACCGACATATTCTACCGGCCGCGCTTCGGCGACGGCCTGGACAGCGTCACCGCCGGACGGGTGATCAACTGCGCCGGCCCCGACGCCGACTACAGCCGCATCCGCGACCCGCTGGTGCGTTGCCTGCTGGCCAAGCGGATGGTGCGGCCGGATCCGCTTTGTCTCGGCCTGGACGTCACCGCCAGCTGCGCCCTGCTCGGCGGCGACGGCTCGATCTCGCGTCGGCTGTTCGCGGTCGGTCCGGTCACCAAGGGCACGTTCTGGGAGATGACCGCGGTGCCGGACATCCGCCAGCAGGCGGAGTTCCTGGCGACGCAACTGGCCGCGCTGATCCGGCCGGCCAAGGCGGTCGCCGTCGGTCAGAAGGCAGCCGAACGGGTGGCATGAAGCGCTTCGAACACGATCGCTTGAGCGCGGCGCTTGATTTCGCCGGCCTGAGTCTCTAGATACCGGCTCGACGCGCCGCGCGCGTCGCTCCTTTGAGAGGGTTCTCCTGGCGCGGACGGGATGCCGCCGACGCAAGGACCATACCGATCCAGACATGATCGAGACGACGCGCGGTCGAACTTGCCGTGCGCATCGGGGACTGCCCCGACCCTCTCCATGACGATTCCTTCCACGACCATGCGAAGCCGGCTCCGTCACTCGGATGCGGCCGGGCATGAAGCTGAGCCTGGCGCCAGGAGGCGCCCCGAATGACGAATTTCGCCGACCTCAAGCTTTCCGAACCCTTGCTGCGCGCTCTCCACGAGGAGGGCTACACCACGCCGACGCCAATCCAGGTCGGCGCGATCCCGCATCTGCTCGACGGCCGCGACCTGCTCGGCCTGGCCCAGACCGGCACCGGCAAGACCGCCGCCTTCGCCCTGCCGATCCTGCACCGGCTCGCCACCCACCGTCATCCGCCGTCGCCGCGCGGCGCGCGCGTGCTGGTGCTGGCGCCGACCCGCGAGCTGGCCTCGCAGATCGATGCCAGCTTCGTCACCTACGGGCGTCACATGCGGCTGTCGCATGCGGTGGTGTTCGGCGGCGTCGGCCAGGGCCGCCAGGTCGATGCGATGCGTCGCGGCGTCGACGTCCTGGTCGCCGCCCCCGGCCGGCTGCTCGACCTGATCGGCCAGGGTCATATCGACCTGTCCTCGGTCGAGGTGCTGGTGCTCGACGAGGCCGACCGCATGCTCGACATGGGCTTCGTGCGCGACATCCGCCGCGTCGTCTCGATGCTGCCGCGCGACCGCCAGACGCTGCTGTTCTCCGCCACCATGCCGAAGAGCATCGCCGAGCTGGCCGCCGGGCTGCTGCGCGATCCGGCCCGGGTCGAGGTCACTCCGCCCTCCACCACGGTCGAGCGCATCCGCCAGGCGGTGATGTTCGTCGACGAGGGCAGCAAGAAGGCGGCGACGCTGATGCTGCTGCAATCGCCGAAGGTGCAGCGGGCCATCGTCTTCACGCTGATGAAGCACGAGGCCAACAAGGTCGCCGAGTTCCTCTGCAAGGCCGGCATCGTCGCCGAGGCGATCCACGGCAACAAGTCGCAGGGCGCGCGCGAACGGGCGATGGCGGGCTTTCGCTCCGGCCAGGTCAAGGTGCTGGTCGCCACCGACATCGCCGCGCGCGGCATCGACGTGGACGACATCAGCCACGTGTTCAACTACGACCTGCCCAACGTGCCGGAAACCTACGTGCACCGGATCGGCCGCACCGCGCGCGCCGGCGCCGAGGGCTGGGCGGTCTCGCTCTGCGACGCCGAGCAGCGCGCTTGGCTGCGCGACATCGAGCGCGAGATCAGCCAGGCGATCCCGGTGTTCGCCGATCATCCGCACCACTCCGAGGCGGCGCGCAACTCCACGCAGCGGCCGCCGGTGCTGGGCGGCGGCGGTGGCGGGCGGCGTCAAGGCGGCGGCGGCGGACAAGGCCGCGGCAATGCCGGTCGCGGCAGCCGTCCTGGCACCCGGCGCGCTGCCTGACCGGAACTTCGAGACGCCTACGAAACTTTTTAGCTGACGGATGCGTAACGTGGCGGCTATGTTCCTGGTCGAGGCGATAACGATCAGGACCACGCACCGACATGATCAGACTGTTCGCCATTCCGGCGACTGAACGGGCGCGTTCGACCCGCCTCGAGAGTCTGGCTCTCGTCGTTGTTGTGCCGTTATGACAAAGTCCGGTCGCCTGCCGTTCCTCGACATCTATCGCGGCTACGCCCTGCTGGCGATCACGCTGAACCATTTCGCCATCGTCGCCCATGACGAGGGGCTGTCGCGGGTGCACAGCTTCAGCCTGACCCCGGTGGGGCTGTCCTCGGCGGCTGAGATCTTCGTGATGTGCTCGGGCTACGCCTTCGCGCTCGCCTACGGACGCCGCCTCGAACGCGCCGGACTTGCCGCCACCTGGAGCCGCGCGCTGCGCCGATCGGGATTGCTGCTTGCCTGCAACCTGGCGATGACCGTCGCCAGTGCGGCGATCATCGCGCTCTGCATTCCGCTGGCGCATCGCGACGCCGGCTCGTTCGCGATGGCAAACGACGTCTTCGCCGATTTCGGTGCGGTGCTGCGCAGCATGGCGCTGCTGCAGTGGACGCCGGCCTATCACGACGTGCTTCCGCTCTACGCCCTGCTGCTCACCGTGGCACCGCTGCAACTCTACGGCTTGCGACGCGCGCCAGCCGCCACGGCCGCGGTGTCGGCGGGGATGTGGCTGCTGGCGGTGACCGGCACGGTCAGCACCGCCGCGATCGGCCTGCCCAGCTGGTACTTCCACCCGCTGGCCTGGCAGTTCCTGTTCTTCCTGGGCATGGCCGCCTGCCGCGCCAACGCGCTGCAGCGCCTGCCCACGGGATCGCGCATGATCGTGCTCGCCCTGGCCCTGCTCGTCGCCGCGTTCGCCTTCAAGCTCGCGGCGCATGGCGGGCTGATCCCGCCGCCGCTGCGCATCGGGCTCGGACGCCAGGGAATGGTGCCCCTGGACGACAAGCTGACGCTCGGGCCGCTGCGCATCGCCCACGCCCTGCTGCTCGCCGCCTGCATGGCCGTGCTGTATCGCCGGCTCGCCGGGTCCGGCCAGCGCCTGCTGCAGCGATCGCTGGGGCGCATCGGAGGGTCGTCGCTGCCGGTGTTCGTGGTCTCCAACCCGTTGATGTTCCTGGCTGCCGGCCTGCTGGCCGGCGCCCCTTCGGCGCCGGCATTCTACGCTTTGTCGGCGATCCTCGCGATCAGCCTGTTCGGCTTCGCGCTGGCGTGGCAGCGACGCCCGCGCCGAAGCCGCCCGTCGGTGGCGGTGCCGCAGCCGGAATATGCCTCGGTGGAGTGACCGCGGAATTATTCTTGTGCGCCGCACCAAACAGCTTGACTCGAAGCCATCCTGCGGGCATTGTGCTCATCGCGGCGCTGCTTCGGCGCGCCGCATCTTGGACGTTTCCTCCCTAAACTTGGGCGGCGCCTCGTGCGCCGCCTTTTTTTATCTTCTCACCCGGGCGATCGCGCCGGCGACATGACGGGCGCTCCGGTCGGCGTCAGTGCCGGGCGCGGGGTCAGCCCGATCGGTGCCTTCGGCATCGATGACCGTATCGGTCCGGCCTCGGGATACCAGTCCGGCACGGTGGCGCGATGGTCGTTGCGGATCGCGTCGTCCTGGGTGGTGCGCAGCTGCCGATACAGGCTGCGGAACGTCGCATACGGATCGAGCGCGTCGGCCTTGACCTGCTGGATGTCGCGCAGGTGACGCGAGGTGGCGTCCAGCGCACCGAAACCGGCCTGCGAGAAGCCCAGCGTGTTGGACCCGTCGAAAGAGATCCAGGTCAGCGGATTGCTCGCCGTATCGAGTCCGCGCCCGACGCCGTCGCGCAAGCCGGACGGGCCGTACACCGGCAGGTACAGGTAGGGGCCGGCCGGAACCCCCCAGAGCGCCAGCGTCGAGCCGCCGTCGGAGTCGTGGTCCGGATAGCCGGCGCGCCTGGCCACGTCGAAGATGCCGCCGATGCCGACCGTGCTGTTGATGGTGAAGCGCATGAAGCTGTCGCCGGCACGACGCGGCTTGGTCTCCAGTACGTCGTTCACGAACTGCACGGGCTGGCCCAGATTGTTCAGCATGTTATGGATGCCGTTGCGCACCGGCGTCGGCACCACGCTCCTGTAGCCGCGCGCGACCGGGGTCAGCACGTAGGTCAGCAGCCCGTCATTGACCGCGTAGAAGAAGCGGTTGGTCGGCTCGAGCGGATCGTTGGTCGCCTTGAAGTCGGCCAGCGCATCGGGATCGCTCGCCGGCGGCGCCGTGGCGCAGCCGGCCACGGCCAGGCCGACCGCGCCCCGCAACCAGCCTGCGCGGCAAGCTGGTGCACAT
>CAXUCM010000143.1:0-8813 GCA_964249315.1 uncultured Acetobacteraceae bacterium
CGATCCGCCCGATGTGCCGCCGCCAGGTCACGACGAGCGCGCCGACCAGCAGGCCGCCGGTCGCCGGTCCGACGACGTTGCCGGCCGAGGTGGCGATCGCCACCAGCCCGTTGGCCGATTGGCGCTGCGCGTTTGCGACCAGTTGCGGGATCAGGCCGGTGCGGCCGGGCACGTAGAAGGCATGGCCCACCCCCGATCACCGCCGCCAGCGCCATGACCCGCGGCAGCGTTGCGTGGCCGCCGAGCAGCAGCACCGCCAGCACCGCCTCGCCGGCGGCGCGCAGCAAGTCGGCCGCCACCATGACCAGCCGTCTGGGCAGCCGGTCGGCGACCACGCCGCCGACGAGCAGCAGCAGCACCAGCGGCGTCGTCTCCGCCGCCAGCACGGCGCTGACCGCGCCGGCCCCGCCGCCGCGCCCGAACATCGCGAAGGCGAGCGCCACCGGCACCATCGCACTGCCGGTGGTCGACAGGGTGAAGCCGGCGAAGAACAGGGCGAAGTTCGCCTCGGCGAGAGGTCCGCGGCGGCGCGATGCGGCCGGGCCCGCCGGCGACGAGCTCTGCACCATGCCGTCCCTCTCGCAGGTGTTCGGAAGGCGGCACCGGACCCGATCGTCGGTGAAGATTATGTGGCGATCGCCGATGCCAAATTGACGCACCGGACGGCTCCGGGCAACTCCCGGCCGTGCCGCAGCCGATCCTCCGCCCTGCCCGGCTCGTCACCGCCCGGCTCGTCACCGTCTGGCTGGCCTTGCTGACCGCCGTCTGGTGCCGACCCGCCGCCGCCGCGACGCCGCCCTCCGAGCAGATCACCGTCACCACGCCGGTCGAAAGCCGCGATCCGTCGAGCACGGTGATGCTGTCCAGCGACGACATCGCCCGCAGCGGCGTCTCGACGATCGGCGCGCTGCTCGACCAGCTGCCGTCATTCGGCTCGCAGGGCGTCAACAACGCGCAGACCGATGGCGGCTTCGGGGAGTATTTCGTCGACCTGCGCAACCTCGACTTCAACCGCACCCTGGTGCTGGTCGACGGCAAGCGCTTCGTGCTGAGCGGCATCCGGACCGACGAGGCGGTGGACCTCAACACCATCCCCGTCGCCTTCATCGACCATGTCGAGGTGCTGCGCGACGGCACGCAGCCGCAATACGCCGCCGACGCGGTCGCCGGCGTGGTCAACATCGTGCTCAAGGACCAGGTCGAAGGGCTGCGGCTCGACACCTACGGCGCCGCCGCCGGCGCCGGGGACGGCGGCAGCGCCGAGGTCAGCCTGCTCGGCGGTCATGCCTTCGCGCGCGGCCACGGCGGGGTCGGGCTGGATTGCGACCGAGGCGAGCCGGGCCGGCAGCGCGACCGCGCGGGGGGGGCCGCCCCGAGCGCCGCGGCCCCCGCCACGCCGGGCGGCACGGCGCTGCTGTTCGGCACGCCGGCGACGCCGGGTGGGCACGCGGTGGGGGATGGCATCGACGCGCTGGCACTCGGCGGCGGCCGGACCCGGCCGTACCAGGCGGCCGACGGCTACGATTTCGCCCCGGATCGGGACCTGCAGGGCGGCCTGCAGCGTGAGACCGCCTACGTCGATGCCGATGCCAGCCTTACCGACACGATCTCGGCCGACCTGGAGCTGCTCTACACCGAACGCCGCGCGACCACGCTGCAGCCGCCGCAGGCGCTCGGCCTGACCGGCACCGAACGCCACCCGGACGGATTCGTGATCCCCGCCAGCGATCCGTTCAACCCGTTCGCGGCTCCGGTGACGCTGGAGCGCATCGTCGGCGAGGCGGGCGCGCAGACGACGACGACCTCCGGGCCGGTCTGGCGCGTGCTCGGCGGGCTGGAAGGCACGCGCGGCGCGTGGGACTGGACGCTCTCGTTCGATCGCGGGCAGAGCCTGAGCCGCTACGTCACCGGCGGCGCGGTCAACCTGACGCGGGCGCTGCAGACCGCCGGCGACGGCGCCTGCCCGGCCGAGGCCGGCTGCGTCGAGGCCGACTGGTTCGGCCCCGGCAGCCTGTCGCCCGCAGCGCTCGCCTACATCACCGGCACGCAACGCTCGCACTCCGCCTACGCGGAGACGGTCGGCCAGGCCGGTGCGAGCGGGCCGCTGCTCGCCCTGCCGGGCGGCCCGGCGCGGCTCACCCTGGGCGGCGAGATCCGCGCCGAGCACGGCTCCACCACGGTCGATCCGGTGACCGCCAGCGGCGACCAGGCCGGCGACGATGCCGCTCCCACCGCCGGCGGCTACGAGACCGAGGAGGCGTTCGCCGCGCTGACGCTGCCGCTGCTGCACGGCAGGCGCCTCGCGCAAGGGCTCGACGTGGCGCTGAGCGCACGCGCCACCGCGCCCAGCCGCTACGGCGCGTTCGGCACCTGGCGCGCAGCGCTGGACTACGCGCCCGTGTCCGGCCTGCATCTGCGCGCCGTCAGCGGCACCTCGCGTCGGCCGCCGGCGATCGCCGAGGCCTTCGGCGGCATCACCGCCAGCCCGCAGCCGGTGACGGACCCGTGCGACCGCGCGTCCGGCTTGCGCGGCAACCCGGTGGTCGACGCGAACTGCCGTTCGCAGGGCCTGGGCGCCGGCTTCACCCAGGCTTCCTCGCAGATCGACATCGAGAGCGGCGGCAACCCGTCGCTGCATCCGGAGCGGTCGGAAAACGAGGAGCTCGGCATCAGCCTGGATCCGCCGGCCTGGCGCTGGCTGTCGCTGGATGTCGACTGGTACCATTACCGCATCAAGGACGCGATCGACTCGCTGGCCGACACCGATCCGGACCTGATCCCCGACGTCTGCTACGCCAGCGCGCATCTGGGCAGCCCGCTCTGCAGCCTGATCACGCGGATCCGCGGCGGCGGAGACGCCGGGCAGATCAGCCACATAATCGGGCTCGACGAGAATGTCGGCACCATCAAGACCGACGGCGTCGAGTTCGGGCTCACCCTGAAGTCGCCGCCCCGACCGCTCGGCACGCTGACGCTCGACTGGCAGACGAACTGGCTGCTGGACTACCGCCTGCACACGATCGGGCAGGCCGGCTTCACGCAATATGCCGGCACCTTCCCCGGCCTCTCCGCGGTCGGCAGCTACGCGCGGGTGCGCGCGCGAGCCACCGCGACGTTCGAGCGCGGACGGTTCTCGTTGGGCTGGACCGGCCGGCTGATCTGGGGGGCGGGCGTCTTGGCGGACGGGCCGTCCGACCCGTACGCGAAGGCGCCGGACGTGTTCTACCAGGACATCGAGATCTCCCGCCGCTTCGGCCGCGTGTCGGCCAGGGCCGGGATCGACAACGTCGCCGACGTGCGTCCGCCGACGCTGATCGACGGCGAGACCAACACCGACAGCTCGACCTACGACGTCGTCGGACGGATGTTTTGGGGCGGCATCGGCGTGGTTCTGTAATATTGAGAGGTTTCCAAAGGCGAGCCCTTGGCAGGGCTCGGGGCGGAGCCCCAACCTTGAGCCGGCCGATGGACAATCTCGCGGCGTGCGGCCTATGTGTCCGCCGCGATGCGGATGAACACGAACGAGCGCCGATGAGGCCGCCCACGGCCGAGATCCGCTTCGCCGGACGGACCTGGTTCGCCGTCGCGATCGGCGCGCTGCTGACGATGCCGTTCCTGTTCGTCAGGATCCCGCCGCTCACCGACCTGCCGGGACATATGGGAAGTGCCGCCGCCGCCGCCTACGCGGACGACCCGGCCTTCGCCAGCCTGATCGGATTCCACTGGCGTCTGCTGCCGAACCTCGGCACCGACCTCATCGTCTCGGCATTGCGCCGCGCGGTCGGCATTACCGAAGCCTACTGGATCGCGGCCGCAATGATCCCGCCGCTGCTCGTGACCGGCATCTGCATGATCGCGCGGATCCTGAATGCGCGCGGGGCGGCGGCGATCGGCTGGGCGCTCCTGTTCGTCTACAGCTATCCGTTCAATTACGGGTTCCTGAACTACATGCTCGGCGTGGCGCTGGCGCTGATCGGCTTCGCGCTGTGGATGCGGCTCGACCGACATCCGCGCGCGCGCGAGCTGGCCACCTGGGTCTGGCTGCCGCTGCTGTTCCTGTGCCATGCCGTCGCCGGCTGCCTGTTCGCGCTGCTCGTCGCCTCGCGCGAGTTCGGCCCGGCGCCGCGCGGCGACCGTCGCGCCTTGCTGCACCGGCTGCGGCCGCTGCTGTCGTCCTTCGTGATCATCCTGGTATGGCGGCTGCGCTCGCAATCGTTTGCAGGGCACAACGAGTTCAGCCTGAACTTCAAGCTGAACGCCGTGATCATGCTGCTTCGCGACCAGAACCGGTTCCTCGACGAGGGCTCGCTGGTCGCGGCACTGATCGTGTTCGTCGTCGGCTGGCGGCGCGGCGCGCGGCCGCATCCGGCGGTGCGCCCGGCGCTGCTGCTGCTGTTCCCGCTGTTCATCGTCACGCCTTCGACGCTGAACGGCTCCAGCTTCGCCGACGAGCGCCTGCTGCCGTTGATCCCGATCCTGGCGTTCGCGACCCAGGACTGGCGCGGCGTCGGCGCCGGGCTGGCGCGTCTCGTGGCGGTGTCGGGACTGTGCCTGCTGGCGGTGCGGCTGGGCCTGACCGTTGCCGGCTTCGTCGACTACGATGCGCGCTACGCGGCCGAACTCGGCGCGCTGCGGCACGTGCCCGAACATAGCCGCATCATCGTGCTGAACACCCGCCATTGCAGCGCGCGTCTGGACTGGCGACAGAGCCGGCTCGGCCATCTCGGCGATCTGGCCATCGTCTATCGGCGGAGCTGGACCAATTCCGAGTGGGACACCGACGGCGCGCACCTGCTGGAGGTGCGCTACCGGCCGTCGCCGCTGTTCTATGACGACCCGTCGCAATATGTCTGGATGCCCTCATGCGGCGGCGGCAAGGTCGGCCGCCCGACGATGCGCGAGGCGCTGTCACGTCTGCCTCTGGGCGGCATCGACTATCTCTGGCTGGTCGACGCAGCGCTGCCGGCCGGCCAACGCCATCCTCGCCTTGCGCTGCGCTGGCACGACGACGTGAGTGCGCTGTACGCGGTCCTGCCGGCGGCCGGAGCCACGGCCCGGGCGGGTCCGCCGTGAGCCGGCCGCCGCCGCGGCGCGCGGTCGCCGTGTTCCGGCAGAACCTGTTTCGCATCTCCGAACCCTTCATCACCGAGCAGGCGCAGCATCTGCGCCGGCACGACCCGGTCTATCTCGGCCGGCGGCGCTTCGGCGAGCCGCCCGACGGCGCCGAGGCACTCGCCTTGCAGGATCTCGGCGGAGGCTGTCGGCTGCCGCGGATCGGCTGGCAGATGCTCACCCGCGCGCCCGGGCCCTATCTGCGCCTGCTCGGGGAGCGCCGGCCGGCGCTGATCCATGCCCATTTCGGCGTCGACGGGGTCCATGCGCTGCCGCTGGCGCAGCGCCTGCGGGTCCCGCTGGTCACCACCTTCCACGGCTTCGATGCGACCCTGTCGACCGCGGCCCTGCTCGCCTCGCCGGCCTGGGCGAACTATCCGCTGTTCCGCGCCCGGCTGGCGCGCGAAGGCGACCTGTTCCTCTGCGTCTCCGCCTTCATCCGCGACCGCGTGCTGGAACGCGGTTTCCCCGAGGCGCGCACGCTGGTGCACCATATCGGCGTCGACTGCGCGACGATGCGGCCGCGCGACGCCGGCGAGGAGACGCCGACCATCCTGCACGTGGCGCGCCTGGTCGAGATGAAGGGCACACGCACCCTGATCCGCGCCTTCTCGGCCCTGCCGAAGCGGCACGCTGAGGTGCGGCTGGTGATCATCGGCGACGGTCCGCTCCGTCGCTCGCTGCAGGCGCTGGTCCGTTCGCTCGGGCTGGAGCGGCGCGTGCGCTTTCTCGGCGCGCTGGCGCATGCGCAGGCGCTGGCCTGGATGCGCCGGGCGGCGATGCTGGTGCTTCCGAGCGTGCGTACCGGCAGGGGACGCGTCGAAGGTCTCGGCATGGTGCTGCTGGAGGCCGCGGCCACCGGCGTGCCGGTAATCGGCTCCGCGGTCGGCGGCATCCCGGAGGGGATCGTCGATGGGCAGACCGGGTATCTGGTGCCGTCGCGCGACGTCGCGGCACTCGCGGCACGCATGCAGGAATTGCTCGACGATCCCGCGCTGCGCGCCCGCATGGGCGTGCGGGGACGCGCCTTCGTCGAACGGCGCTTCGATATCGGCCGGCAGACCGAGCGTCTCGAGGCGCTCTATGAGGGCCTGACGGGGGCGGCCGCTTCCTAGCGCCGTCGCCGGAGGCTACCCTGTCCGACCGGGCATGGTCCCTCGAAGGGTTGGTTTTGACACACATGAAGCGTCCGACTGTCTCGCGTCGCCTCGCCGGGCTCGGCGCCGGCGCACGGTTCCTCGCCCGGGCGCTGGGATCACGCTACAACCCGCTGCTGGCCCAGCTGGTGGTGACGCGACGCTGCAACCTCGCCTGCGGCTACTGCAACGAGTACGACGATGTCTCGCCGCCGGTGGCGGCGGACACCCTGCTTGCCTGGATCGACCATCTCGCCGGGCTGAACACCGCATCGATCACCTTCACCGGCGGCGAGCCGCTGCTGCATCCCGAGCTCGACCGCTTCATCCGCGCCGCCCGCTCGCACGGGATGATCGTGACGATGATCACCAACGGCTTCCGTCTGAGCCGGGACTGGATCGAGCGGCTCAACGCGGCGGACCTGCAGGGCATGCAGATCAGCATCGACAACCTCAAGCCGGACGCGGTGTCGATGAAGAGCCTGGCGTCGGTCGAGCGCAAGCTCGCCCTGCTGTCGGAGCATGCGCGCTTCAAGGTCAACGTGAATTCCGTGCTCGGGGTCAGCGGCGAACGCACGCAGGACGTGGTGACGGTGGCCGAGACGGCGGCCCGATACGGCCTGCAGCATTCGGTCGGCGTGCTGCACGATCATAGCGGCATGCTCAAGCCGCTCAGCGCTGCACAGATGGACGCCTACGCGCAGGTGACCCGGATCTCGCCCTCCATCGTGCACGGCCTGAACTACCGGCTGTTCCAGAAGAATCTGATGCACGGTCGGGGCAATGACTGGAAGTGCCGCGCCGGGGCTCGCTACCTGTACGTCTCGGAGGACGGCCGCGTGCATTGGTGCTCGCAGCAGCGCGGCACGCCGGGGATCCCGCTGCTCGAATACACCCGCGACGACATCCGCCGCGAGTTCCATACCGAGAAATCCTGCAGCAGCACCTGCACGCTGAGCTGCGTGCACCAGATGAGCATGTTCGACCGCTATCGCGGCGCGCAGACGATCCCGGATCCGACCCGGCTCGCGGCGGCGGCCGAGTAAAGGCCGGGGCTCCGCCCTGGACCCGCTCAAGGCTTGGCCTTGAGAATCCATTTGTTTCGAAGCAGGGCGGCATAGGTGGTCAGGGTGGCCGCGAGGACGATGCCGATCCTCGCACCGGGATCGGTGGCGCTGACAGCGAAATCCAGCCCGATGACGATGAAAGCCATCGCGCCGACGCCGATCAGCGGTGCCGCGAATGGCCGCGCGAGGTCCCCGACATGGATCCGCCAGCGCCGTTGCAGGTAGCGCACCGCCCAGACCAGCAGCAGCGGATAGACCGCGAGCCAGACCGACGAGACCGCGATCAGGCCGATGCGGGCCGGCAGGAGCAGGCCGGCGGCGAGGATGCCGGCACCCAGCAGCAGCAGCGTCGAGGCCGACAGGCGCGCGGCCGTGCCGGGTCGTCCGGCGCCCATCAGCAACGGGAACAGCAGCTGGGAGGCGATGCGCAGCAGCGCGGCGGCGGCGAGGATCTGCAGCGGCACCGCGGCCGCGGCGTAGCTGTGGCCCTGCCGGTCGTGCAGCAGCCCGGTCAGCGGATGGGCCACCAGGATCAGCGCGACCATCAGCGGCGCCGTCAGCGTCGCGAGCCGCTGCAGCGACCATTGCAGCGATTGCGCCAGGTGCGCCCGGACCGCGGCGACGCGCGCGAACACCGGCAGCGCGGTGCGGTTGACCAGCGTGCCGACCGCCATCGCCGGCTCCATCGCGACGTCGAAGGCGACCCGGTAGATGGCGAGCTGTGCCGCGCCGTAGAACCAGCCGACCAGCAGGTAGTCGACGTTCTTGAAGGTCTGCTCGAACAGGTTCGCCGAGGCCGCGCGCCAGCCGAAGCGCAGCAGCGGCGCGATCGCGGCGATCTCGAAGCGCAGGGCCGGCCGGAACGGCGCGGCGAGCAACGCGCCGATCAGGATGTAGAGGCCGCTGGCGGCGTAGCCGGCGACGATCGCCCACGCGCCGGCGCCGCAGGCGGCGAGGCCGAGCCGGGTGGCCGCCGCCGCCAGCGTCGCGGACACGTTGACGACGGCGATGCGCTCGTAGCGCAGCGCGCGGTTCAGCATCGCCAGCGGGATCAGCGCCGCGCCGACGAGGGGCTGCTTGACAGCGATCGCGAGGAAATACGCCGTCATCCCGGCGACGCCGTAGATCGAGGCGATCCAGGGCGCGGCGAGCAGGGTCAGGCCGGCGACGAGCGTGGACGCGCCGAGGACGAACCAGAACAGCGTATCGAGCTGCAGGCGCGACACCGTGCGCGCCTGCACCAGCGCGTCGCTGGTGCCGAGCCCGTTCAGCGCCTCGACCACCATGCCGACCGATACGACGAGCGACGCGACGCCGACCTGCTGCTTGGTCAGGAACAGCAGCACCGCCAGGATGGTCGAGAAATCGATGACCCTGGCGATGATGGTCGCACCGCCGAGCCAGTTGAAGCCGCGCGCCAGATGGCGCTGGTGGCTGTCCGTGCGGTCGGCGCCGCGGACGTCGTCGGGCATTCTAGTCGCGGTGGGCGGTGGGGGCA
>CAXUCM010000144.1:0-8787 GCA_964249315.1 uncultured Acetobacteraceae bacterium
CTTATAAATGGATTCTCAAGGCTTCGCCTTGAGCGGGTCCAGGGCGGAGCCCTGGCCTTCCGGCAGCCAAGGATGCGGCATGATCTGTCCCGGCCTGACGCTGGATCGCCTGACCCTGCGTCATGGCGACCGGACGATCTTCCAGGAGCTGACGCTCGAGGTCCCGGCCGGGCGGCTGCTCGCCCTGCTCGGGCCGAGCGGCGTCGGCAAGACCGGGCTGCTGCGGATCGCGGCCGGCTTGCAGCAGGCCGCCGCCGGACGCGTCGATGCCAGCGACGGCGCGCCGCTGACCCGGCGCATCGCCTACATGGGACAGCAGGACCTGCTCTATCCCTGGCTCGGCCTGCTCGACAACGTCACCGTCGGCGCGCGGCTGCGCGGCGAGCGGGTCGATCGCGCGCGGGCGCTCGGGCTGCTCGAGCGCGTCGGGCTCTCCGGCCGGTCCGACGCGCTGCCGGCGCAGCTTTCCGGCGGCATGCGCCAGCGCGCGGCGATCGCCCGCACGCTCTACGAGGACCGTCCGATCGTGCTGATGGACGAGCCATTCTCCGCCCTGGACAGCTTCACCCGCACCCGCATCCAGGATCTCGCCGCCGAGCTGCTGGCCGGTCGCACCGTGCTGCTGATCACCCACGATCCGATGGAGGCCTGCCGGCTCGGCCATCGGCTGGTGGTGCTGTCGGGGGATCCGGCGCGACTGTCGGCCCCGATCCTGGTGCCGGGAACGACCCCGCGCGCGACCGATGATCCCGAGCTGCTGCGCATCCAGGGGCGCCTGCTGCGCAGCCTCGGGGGGGCGTGAGACATCGACACCCACGGGGACGGGCGTGCAACCTCTTGCGCGGACACGACGTTCGCCCATGCAATCGAGGAGGCCGGCATGGGCGACACGAGCGTGATCAAGGTGGACAGCACGCACTCCCCGGCGGGGCCGGACGGGCAGGTCTACCTCGCCACCGGCAGCCATATCGCCATGCGCATGTGGCGGGACGTGGCGCCGAGCGGGGAGCAGTCGCCGGTGCGACGGAGCTATGACTGCGCCGGCTACGCGGTCAAGGGACGGGCCGAGCTGCACACCGAGGGCCAGGTAATCCTGCTGAACCCGGGCGATTCCTGGATCGTGCCGCGCGGCGCGGAGCACAGCTACAAGATCCTGGAAGCCTTCACCGCCATCGAGGCGACGACGCCGCCCGCGTCCGTGCACAGCCGCGACACGCCCAGCTAGATCGACCTATTCGGCCCCGGTGAGCGGCACCAGGATCAGGCCGCGTAGTCGCTCGACGGTGTTGCGTTCCGGGTGTGCCGTGCCCGGCACGGTGACCGCGGCGGCACCGGCGGCGACGCCCCAGGCGAACGCGTCCTCCGCATCACGGCCTTCGGCCAGCGCCATCACCATCCCGGCCAGGAAGCTGTCGCCAGCGCCGACGGTGCCGTTGACGACGACATCGAGGGCCGGTAGGCGCAGCGTTCCGCCCTCCGAGGCGAGCACGGCGCCCTTCTCGCCGAGCGTCAGCGCGACCAGGCGGGCCCAGCCATGGCGGACGATCTCGCTCGCCGCCGCCTCCTGCGCCGCCTCGTCATGCAGCTTGCGGCCGACGACGCTTTCCAGCTCCGTGAGGCTCGACTTGACCAGCTCGACGCCGCCGCCGAGCAGGCCCGCGCGCAGGGCCGGACCCGAGGTATCGAGGACGAAGCGGATCCCTTTGCCTCGCGCGGCGGCACCGAGACGGGCGTAGAAATCCTCCGGCACCCCCGGCGGCAGGCTGCCGCTTGCCACCAGCCAGCCGGCGTCGATGCGGGCGACGCCGTCGAGGATCGCAGTCCACTCCGCCTCCCGGACCGTCGGACCCTGCGCGATGAAGCGGTATTCGTTGCCGTTCGAGGCGTCCACCACGGTGTGGCTGATACGGGTGCGTCCGTCGATGCGCACCGTCTGCCGCCGGATGCCGGCCTCGTCGAGCAGCTCGTCGAGCAGCCGGCCGGTGGAGCCGCCGGCCAGCACCAGGGCCAGGGACGGGCCGCCGAGCGCATGGATCACGCTGGCGACGTTGACGCCGCCGCCGCCCGGATCCTGCCGCTCGGCGAAGGTGCGCAGCTTGTGCGTCGGGCGCACCCGTTGCGCCTGGGCCGCGACGTCGATGGTCGGGTTCATCGTCAGGGTGGCGATCAGGTCGGGCATGCAGAACGTCCGGATGCTGTCGGTGATCATCGTCGGCCGGCGGTGCCGCCGCGTCATCCGGAAACGGTGACGATCGCGGGCTGTATCTGAAACCGTGCGCCGACTGCAAGCCGGCCGGCCGGCCGGGTCGAGCCCCGGCCTTATCTCCCGACCTCAGTCTTGGGCGGCTTTAGTTGCGTGGACTGGGGAGCACCGATCCACGTCGTTGGATTACTGCCATGCAGCGTCGTGATATTACGAAACCGGGATCGCTGCTCCGGCGTATCCAATCACATACTGCGGACGTGCCGTGACATCGTCGTCATTGACCGGAAAAGCTATGGCGTTCGTGCATGTCTTCTGAGCAACTATGCTGACCATGACAAATCCGACGCTCACGCTGGAAATGCCGGAAGTCGCCCGATTGTCTTCGTGGATGGCGACGTTCAACCGCGATGTGCCGGCGCGCGTGCTGACCGCGATCTCGGCCGGCCGCGGCCTCGTGCTGCTCAGCGGCATCGGCGCACCCACCGCCGAGCTGCGCACCTCGCTGGTCGCCCGTCTGGGCGCAGCCGACATACCCACCCTGCGGTTGCGCGCCCCGCTCGGCTCGCTCGACGACCTGCGCGAACCGATCCGCGCGGCGATGCCGCATCCGGTCCGGTCGGGCCAGCCGCTCATCGTCATGATCGAGGACGCCGACCGTCTGACCCCGGGGATCCTGCGTCGCCTGCGTGCGCTGGCGGCGTTGCAGTACGAGGGACAGCCGGTATTGCACGTCCTGCTGATCGCGACACCTGCCGTGCTGCCGCTGCTGCAGGAGGCCGGCCTCGATGCGGTATGGGACGACGCCACGGCGCATATCCGCATGGTGGCGGATCTCATCGCCTGCCTGCCCGCCACGGTCACGCCAGCCGGACCGCCGCCGCGACCGGGCACCTGGCTGCCGCCTCCGGGCCCGGCGCCTACATCCCGCCGACGGGCTGCCAGGCGGGCGGCGCGCCTTCCATGGGCGGCGACGGTGACGAGCCTCACCCTGGTCAGCTTCGCCGCCGCATGGAGCTTGCTGACGCCGAGGACGGCGCCGCCCATACGGACCGACGGCATCGTCGAACAATCGGTGGAAAGCCGCAGCCTGCCGAGGCTGCCCGCGCCGAGCGCCGCACCGAGGCTGGCGCTCGTGCCGCTTTCGTTTTCTCCCGCACCGAACGTGGGCGATGTGCCGCTGCACGTCACGGTACGCTACGCCTACGGCGAACGCCGCCCCGCGGCCGAAGCGGCCCGGCTGGTGTCGCAACTGCGTCGCCGCGGCCTACTGGTCGACGATCCGCTAGCCGTGCGCGGTCGCGCGCGGCCGAGCCTGTCCTACGATTTCGCCCAGGATCGCGACGCCGCTGCGGCGCTGGCGCGAAGCCTGCAGCTGGGCGCCCCGCAGCTGCGCAGCCCGTTGGCGGACGGCAACTTGCTCGCCCGGCCCGGAGAGATTTCAATCTTCATCGGCCCGCGCCATCGCGCGGCCATGCAGGCAACGACACAAACAGGGAACTCAACCTAAGATGCGAAGCCTTCAGATCCTGCTCGGCGCATCCATGCTGCTCTGCGCCGGCTCCTGGCAGGGACATGCCGCGCAGACCGACACGGGTGCCGCTCCGGCCAAGGCGCCGGACGCCATCGACCTGTATTTCGACCATGGCAGCAGCACGATCCGCAGCCAGGACAAGGCGCTGCTCGACCGCGCCTCGCGGCTCTACGACGAGGGCAAGCCGATCGTCATGATCGTCGCCGGCTCCGCCGACGCCACCGGCTCGGCGGCGGGCAACCTGAGGCTGTCGCAGAGCCGCGCCGACGGCGTGGTGCAGGAACTGATCGCGCGCGGCATCCCGGCCGAGCGCTTCCAGGTGCTGGCCAAGGGCGTCTCCGACCCGCCGGTGCCGGCCGGCACCGGCGAGGAACGCAACCGCCGGGTCGAGATCACCTGGCGCTAGCCCCGTCGCCTGGGCAACCAAGCGACCATCCCCCACGCACCACCCCAGGCGGCGCTTGATCCGGACGATCAACTCCCGCTTCGTCCCGTGATCCGTCATGCTCCAACGCCCCTCTGGGCGCTGGAAGGGCCGCGTGATGCTCGAAACCCTGGTCGCCTTGCTGATCGCAAGCGTCGTCATGGTGCCGCTATCGCGCCGGTTCGGCTTCGGCTCGGTGCTGGGCCACCTGGTCGGCGGCGCGGCGATCGGGCCGCTCGGGCTGCGGCTGGTGCGCGGCATCGACCAGATCGCCAGCGTGTCCGCGCTCGGCGTGGTCATGCTGCTGTTCCTGATCGGACTGGAATTGCGGCCGCAACGGCTCTGGGTCATGCGTCGGGCGGTGTTCGGCCTGGGCACGGCGCAGGTGATCGTCACCGGCGCGGCGCTCGCCGGCATGGTCCGGCTGTTCCCCGGCCGGGTGCCGCTCGACTGGGCCGGCGCAGCGGTGCTCGGCGTCGGGCTCGCGCTGTCCTCGACGGCGATCGTGCTGCCGATGCTGGGCGAGCGCGACCTGCTCACCGGCCGCGCCGGCCGCGACACCTTCGCGGTGCTGCTGCTGCAGGACGTCGCCTTCATCCCGCTGGTCGCCCTGGTGCCGCTGCTCGCCGGCGGCTCCGGCGTGCAGGTCCACCAGGTGCCCTGGCGGAGCGTGCTGGTCGGCGCCTGTGCGATCGCCGCCATCCTGGTCGGCGGCCGCTTCCTGGTGCCGACCCTGTTCCGGCTGATCGGCGGCGCCCGCTCGCCCGACATCTTCACCGCGACCGCGCTGCTGACCGTGCTCGGAACCGCCTGGATCGCCTCGCTGGTCGGGCTGTCGATGTCGCTCGGCGCCTTCCTGGCCGGCGTGCTGCTGTCCGGCTCGGAGTACCGCCACGAGATCCAGGCCGACGTGCAGCCGTTCGAGGGCGTGCTGCTCGGCTTCTTCTTCCTCTCCGTCGGCATGTCCGCGCGTCTCGACCTGCTGGCCCTGGCACCGGCGACGATCGGGCTGAGCGTGCTGGCGCTGCTGCTGGTCAAGGCCGGGGTGGCGTTCGGCCTGGCGCTCGCCGTGCGCCAGCCGGTGCGCGACGCCGCCCGCTTCGCGCTGGCGCTGCCGCAGGGCAGCGAGTTCAGCTTCGTGCTGTTCGCGGCCGCGATCGCCGCCGGAGTGCTGCCGCGCGCCTACTCCGAACTCGCCACCCTGGTGATCGCGCTGTCGATGGCGGCGACGCCGATCCTGTTCGCAGTGTCCGAGCGCCTGCTGATCCCCAGGATCGGCCGCGTCGCGGCCCCGGTCTACGACGCGATCGAGTCCGCCGACGCGCCGGTGATCATCTGCGGCTTCGGCCGCATGGGCCAGATCGTCGGCCGCGTGCTGCGCACCCAGGGCATCCCCTTCACCGCGCTCGAACAGGATGCGAGCCAGGTCGAGACCATCCGGCGCTTCGGCAACAAGGTCTATTACGGCGATCCGTCACGCCCGGACCTGCTGCGCGCGGCCGGCGCCGAGACGGCGAAGCTCCTGGTCGTCGCCCTGGCCGACGCGGAGGAGAGCCTGCGCGTCATCGACATCGTGCATCGCAACTTCCCCAACCTGCACGTGCTCGCCCGCGCCCGCAACCGCCGCCACGCGCACCTGCTGATGCAGCGCGGCGTCGATGATTTCGTGCGCGAGACCTTCCATTCGAGCCTGGTGCTGACCGAGCAGGTGCTGGTCGGGCTCGGCCAGGACGCCGCCGACGCGCATCGCATCATCGAGAGGTTCCGGCTCGCGGACAGCCGCTCGCTGCGCGACAGCTTGCGCTACTACGACGACGAGAAACGGCTGATCCAAAACGCCAAGCAGGTCAGCGAGGAGCTGGCCGGACTGTTCCAAGGCGACCGGCCGCAGGTCGAGCCCGGTGTCGTAAAGGATTAAGGTTAGGGCTCCGCCCCCATCGATCCGCTTCGCGGCTCGATCGCCAAAGGCTCGCCTTTGGAAACAGATTAGCGACTTCTGAACGGTCTCAGGACAATCGCCTGGAACATTATAGCCCATAAAGGTGCACAGTGGTTGATCTGGGACGGCAATCTGCGTGCTGCCTTCTCGTCCTCAGATATGCTGCCGGGGGCAGCGAGCAGGAACTAACGGCAGAGGAAGCAAAACAATACTTTTAGAGCAAGCTCGCGAGTCTTCCCGATGAGAGTTTTGCTCGTTACGACCTTTCTGGTCCTCGCAGCGTTCTTACCTTCTCACGCTGCGCAAACGAGCTCCGCAACGGCGAGGATCCGATGCGGTAGGATATGGTTTTGGCTCATACGAAATTCAAAACGACATCGTGGTGAAACAGTCGATAGATGTAACTATTGGGAGACGTCATAGAAAAAGGGTGGATTTGCGACAGACGAAAGTGCCTTTCCCTATGAGCTCGGCAAGGTCAAGGCGCTTTCCTCGTCTGTCGTAGCATGGCAATGCAAGAAGACGCCTGCCGGACACGTGCTTGCCCTCTTCTATGCCTGCCGGCAGGATCTACGTGAAGACTTGCCCAAAACATTATGCAGCTCGACCCTCGAATGGGACCGCTACATCTCGACCTCGGGCGACGTATTGGATTACGGCTATTCGTTCGACGATCCTCGCTATGTCGCTCTTCGTGCAAGGCTCGGATAGCACGACAATCCGCCAAACCAGGCGACTTATGAGGAGCCCTTCGATCAGCTGTACTGATCGGCGACGAGCACGCCTGGAGGCCCACTGACCCGCCTCGCAACCTCGCCATCATAAAAATGGATTCTTAAGGCTTCGCCTTGAGCGGGTCCAGGGCAGAGCCCTGGCCTTCCATGCTCACGTCAGGCTCAGGCCCGGCCGTGCGAGACGCGCGAGCGGCGTGCCAGCGAGTCGACGATGACCGCGATCGCGAGCACCGCGCCGGTGATCATGTAGCGCAGCGACGAGGACAGATCGAGCAGCGTCAGCCCGCTCGAGATCGACTCGATGACGATGATTCCGAGCAGCGCCGAATAGCCCGAGCCGCGCCCGCCGAACACCGACGTGCCGCCGATCACCGCCGCCGCGATGGCGTCCAGGTTGACGTCGCCGGTGCCGGCCTGCTGGCTCGCCGAGGCGAGACGCGCGGAGGCCAGCACGCCGCCGATGGCGGCGAGCATCGAGCAGAGCATGAACGCGCTGGTGTAGATCAGCCGGACGTTGATGCCGGCGCGCCGGGCGGCCTCGCGGTTGCCGCCGACCGCGGTGATCCATCGGCCCCATTTGGTCCGTGTCAGCGCATAGTCCAGCGCGACGACGAGGCCGACGAACAGGCCGAACATCCAGGGCACGCCGCGATCCTGGTTGAGGTAGAACACGATCAGCTCGAGCAGGATGGTGATGGCGGCGGCGCGCACCAGCGTCGCGTTCAGCGACGGCGCCGACAGCCCGGCCTGCCGCCGACGGGCCGCTGTGCGGTAGCCGTTGGCGAACGTCACGATGCCCGGGATTAGGGCCACGACGTAGGCGAGCGGGCGCGGCATGAACAGCGACTGGCCGAAATTCACCATCGCCGAGCCGTACGGCAGGTTGATCGATCCGCTCTGGCCGAGGATGTAGAGCTGCAGCCCGAGGATCGCCAGCAGGCCCGCCAGCGTCGAGACGAAGCTCGGCATGCCGAACCGGTTGAACAGCAACGCGTAGACGAAGCCGATCGCGCCGCCGACCACGATCGCGGCGAGGACGGCGAGCCAGACCGGCAGGCCCTGGTTGACCCACAGCACGCCGACCATGGCGGAGGCGAAGCCGCTGACCGAGCCGACCGACAGGTCGATCTCGCCGACCATCAGGATGCAGACGATGCCGAGCGAGATCACGCCCACCGTCGAGCTGTCGAACAGCAGGTTGACAAGGTTGTTGCTCGACAGGAAGACCGGCTGCAGGCTCTCGAACACGGTCCAGATGATCGCCAGTCCGACGACCACCGGCAGCGCGCCGAGTTCGCCCGAGCGCACCCGATCGCCGAAGGCACGGATCGCGCCGCCGACGCCGGTGGCGTGCCTGACCCGCTCGTCGCTGCGGTCGAGCAGAGGTCCAGCCGGGACGGCGTTCTTCACTTCATTCGTCACGGCCGGTCTCCCTGGGTCGCCTCTCGCTGCGCCTGTCGGCGGCCGGACCGGCGAGACACCGAGTTGTCCGAGGCGCCGGTGATGGCGCTGACCAGTTCGTGGTTCGACGCGTCCGGATAGAACACGCCGTTGTTGCGCCCGAGCCGCAGCACGACGATCCGGTCGGCGACGGCGCGGACGTCCTCCATGTTGTGGCTGATCATGATGACGCCGAGCCCGCGTTCCCGCACCCGCTCGATCAGGTCGAGCACCTCGGCGGTCTGTGCCACGCCGAGGGCTGCGGTCGGCTCGTCGAGCAGGATGAGCTTCGGGTCGAGCAGCAGCGACCGGGCGATGGCGACGGTCTGGCGCTGTCCGCCGGACAGCGAGCTGACCGCCTCGCGAACGCTGGGGATGCGCGCCGAAAGCTCGCGCAGCAGCGTCCAGGCCCGGGTCTCCATGGCGACCTCGTCCATGTGCAGCGGATGCAGTTCCTTGCCGAGGAAGATGTTGGCGACCACGTCCAGGTTCTCGCACAGGGCGAGGTCCTGG
>CAXUCM010000145.1:0-8767 GCA_964249315.1 uncultured Acetobacteraceae bacterium
GGCCAGGGCTCTGCCCTGGACCCGCTCAAGGCTCAGCCTTGAGAATCCATTTGCCGTCAGCTGCCGGCCGCCAGCACCGCCCAGGCGGCGACGGCGCCGTTATAGCTCGTATAGAAGCCGTAGGCGTCGTACACGATGCTGCCCCAGCTTCCCTGCACCTTGGCGGGAAGGGCCGCGTTCTGCGCAGGATCCGACACGTTGCGGATGAAACCGAACGCGATGCCGCCAGCGGCGCATACCTCGCCGATCACGGCATCGTCCATCTCGATCGCGCTGTAGGCCTGGAAGTCGCCGGCGGTGGTTCCCACCACGAAGGTCGACGTTGTCAACAGGGACGCGCCGCCGCCGGTCTGGTCGTCGATCTGCGGCATGGCGTCGCCGAGATTCAGTCCGTCCGGATCGAGCTGTGCCAGCGTGTAGTCGGTGTTCGACGCCCTGTTCAGGCCTGCGACGAGCGTCTGCAGATCGCCTCGCGTGGTCGGGATCGGGAACAGCAGTCGGGACAGGCTTGCGTCGGCGAGCAAGGCGTCGTTCGCCCTCCAGCCATTCTTGTAGTCCGGCCAGCTTGCTGCAGGCCGACCCGCCTCGTAGAGCGTGCCGGCACTCACCGCGCGCACGGTGCCGACGTGATCGGTCGGCCTGGCGCCGCCGGCCGTCCCGATCGACAGGATCAGAGCCGGCCCGACATCCGCGATCAGCAGCTTGATCAGCGTCTCCAGGAAGCTGGCGCCCGGATAGTCGAGATGGGTGTTCGACTTGAACAGCAGCACCCGCTTGCCGCCGACCTCGACCAGGCGATAGCTGCCCCACTCGGTCCAGCCTGAAGGAGCGTCGCTCGGCAGGTGCTGCGAATAGGTCTGCCATCCGCTCCAGTGGCTGCGGGTCCTGTCGCTGTAGGGCATCGTGGCGCCACCGGCACAGAACACCTGCTGCATCGCAGCCCACTCGGCCTCCGCCCAGGTGATGACCACGGCCGACGCCTTCGGCAGCGTATCGGCCGGCGTATCGAGCAGCGTCGGCGCCGTCTGGCCGACGGCGGCGTACGCCACCACGGGCAAGGGCGGCGTGTTGGCGATCGCCGTCTGCAGGCGCGATGCTTCGAGCGCCGTCACGCCGACCCGGCGGTAGGGATTATGACCATGTCTCATGGCGCCTGGCGGCATCCTCTCGTCGCGACGGCGTCCAGAATGCGCCTCCCGACGGGTTTGGCCAACAGACCTGCTGCTCCAGCAAACTATCGGATCTCCGAGGCGCCGCTTTGAGCAATCGAGCCGCGAAGCGGATCAGCTCGACGAAGCGGCGGACCCGGTCAGCAGGCTTCCCCACATTGCCGCTTGCACCAGGGGCTTCACCCCTGGACCCCGATCAAAGGCGAAGCCTTATGACGACGCCGCGATCCAAAGCATCTCCTAGAAAAACAGATGGATTCTCAAGGCTGAGCCTTGAGCGGGTCCAGGGCAGAGCCCTGGCCTTGAGCGCGAAGCGGCCCGGTATCACTCCCCGGCGAGTTGCAGGCCGAACTGGCGGGCGAGCTGGTCCCGATAGGCACGCTGCCGCATGCGGTCGGCGTCGAGCAGGGTGGGGGTGCTGCCGACCAGCCGGTGGATGCGTGCGACCTCGCCGAGATGCTTCTGGCCGACCAGCCGGTGCGTCGCCGAGGCGTCGTGCCGGCGATGGATGTTGAGCGGCTCGGCGACGTAGGCGATGCGTGCACCGGGCTGGCGCAGCAACTCGATGTAGAGCCGCCAGTCGCCGGCCATGCGGAAGGCGAACAGCGCTTCGCCGCATCGCGCCAGCGCCGCCTTCAGCGCCGCGCGCGAGAACAGCACGCCGCTGGCATTCAGGATCAGGTTGCGCTCGCTGAGGCAGGACTGCACGAAGGCCGGCCCCTCATGCAGCCCATCCTGGTCGAGCAGGGTGCCGGCGGTGGTGGCGTAGTACGGCTTGTAGCTGTCGGCCAGCAGCGTGCCGTCGGAGTCGATCGAGCGGCTGTCGCAGAACGCCATCACCGCGCCCTGATCTCCCCCCTGGGCTCCCGCGTGCGCGACATCACCGGCCAGTGCCTGGGTCAGCCGCTCCAGCAGGCGGGGGTCGGCGGCGTCGTCGGCCTCGGCAATCCAGACCCACTCGCCGCGCGCCTCCTGTACGGCGCGCTGCCACTGCCGGAACACCGAGCCGGAGTTGCGCGTGGCGGCGACGACGCGGACGCTGCGGCCCCACTCGGCCGCCGCCGCGCGCGCCACGTCCACGCTGTCGTCGCTGGAGGCGTCGTCGAGCACGATGATCTCGAGCACCGGTTGGCTCTGCGCGAAGATCGAGACCAGGCGCTGCTTGAGGTAGCGGGCATAGTTGAAGGACGGCACCACCACGGAGATGCGCGGCAGCGCCGGCTGGGCGAGGGCGAGCAGCTGCGCCACGTAGCGGTCGAAGCCGAAGCGCCTGGCTGCCTGGCGTCCCGATGCGGCGCGACGGATGGCGGGAAGCGCGTGCGCGTCGGCCGCGTATTCGAGTGCGTTTCGCGCCATCCCGGCGACGTCGCCGAGCGGCACCGTGCTGCCCCTGCCGTGCCGGTCGATCAGCTCGGGGATGCCGCCGCTGCCGTCGAAGGCGACGCAGGACAGGCCGCTGGCCATCGCCTCCATCACCACGGTCGGCAGCGGGTCCTCGCGCGATGTCAGCACGAAGGCGTCGGCGGCGCTGAAATGCTCGGCCGCGTCCGGCACGTATCCCGGCAGGTGGAAGCTGCCCGAGGCGAGCGCCGCCTCGATCTCGCCGCCGAGATAGAGCCGCAGCGACGGGTCGAGCTCGCCGAGCCACAGGCAATGCACCCGCCGCGCCCGGCGTCGCGACGGCCGGGCGACCAGCCGCCAGAGCTGCAGGAACAGGTCGAAACCCTTGCGCAGGTCGCCGTAGCCGGCACCGATCAGGACTAGGTCGTCCGGTGCGACACCGTATTGCCGGCGCAGTGCCGCCCGGGCGCGGCCGGAAAAGGCGCGGCCGCGATACAGACCCTGGGGCAGCACCCGGGTCGCGCGCTCCTCGGCCGGGGCCAGGGCGGGCAGGCCGGCGCACACGCTGGCACGCACGCTCTGCGCCGGGAACACCACGGTCTGCGCCAGCCGGCATGCCTCGCCGAGGTCATCGAGCAGGCCCTTCTCGGCGAGCAGGGCGGGCATTTCGTGCACCAGCAGGCTGAAGCCGATGCCGGCCGCGTGCAGGTGCCGGCCGATCGCGGCCGAGGCGGCGCTGTTGACGATGGCGCCGTCGAAGCCGTCCCGGCGCAGCCGCTGCAGGTACGCCGGCAGCGCCGGGTCGTCGGCGGCAAGCACGCGGGTCGTCGCGGCGGCGCGGTAGCCCTCCAGCATGGCGCCGCCGGCCAGCAGCAGGATGCTGACCTCGGCGCCGTGCGCGCTCCGGAGCTGCCGCGCCACGTGCAGCAGCAGGCTCTGCGCGCCGGCACAGAAGGCGTCGTGGCCGACCAGCAGGATGCGACCGCCGCGCGCGCGCGCGGCATGACCGAAACCGGTCACCGCGCGTCCGGTGGCGTTCAGGTAGGCGGCGCCGTTATGCAGGTCCGGCTCCAGGTAGGCGCCCTCGGCCCACTCGTTCCAGGCGTTGATGCAGACGATCGGGCTGCCGTGGAACGGTCGGGCGAGGGCGCGCTGCACCAGCCCTTCCAGCCAGGCCTGGTATTTGGCGGGCGTGGAGCCGTGCAGGACCAGTCCCGCACCTTCGCGCCGCGCATCATTGTCCCAGGATGGGCAGGCGGTCCGGATCAGCGGGTAGTCGGGTGCGGGTTCGGCCAGCGAGCGGGCGACGATCTCGTCGTACTCGAAGGTCTGCGCGCTGTAGTCGGTATCGAGCAGGTCGAGCCGGTCGTTGATGGTCGGCATGTCGGCGGTGATCTTGTGCGGCGGGAACTCGATGGCGCCGTCGAGCCCGTAGGCACGTGGGTCGTGGTCGCCGAAGGCCTGTGCCATCACGAAGATCGGGTTCTCGTCGCAGCGTTCGGCGAACAGGGCGCGCCAGCGCTCGAGAGTACGTTTTGCATCCGGAATGAGTCCGGCGCGATAAAGCATCAGCAGCGGGCGCCCCTGCAGCCGGATGTAGCGCGGGTCGGCGAAATGGCGGGCGTAGCAGTCGATCAGCGCCGCCTCGTCGGTGTCGCGGAAGTCCTGGCTGATCAGCACCTCCTGGTCGGAACCGTCCCAGTGCCGGGTCCAGTTCTCGTTCGCCCAGAGCAGGCAGAACGGCAGATCGATGGAGGGATCGGCGAGCAGCGCCTCCAGCGGTCCGTCGAGCAGCCGGGTGCCGTTGAACCAGTAGAAATAGAATATGAAGCCTTCGATGCCGGCGGCGTGCGCCATCTCTGCCTGGCGCTTGAGGATCTCGCTGCCTTCCAGCCGGTAGTGACCGAGATCGCGCGGGATCCGCGGCTGGTAGTGGCCGGCGAAGCGCGGCAGCGCGCGGGCGATGTTGGTCCATTCGGTGAAGCCTGCGCCCCACCATTCATCGTTCTGCGGCACGCTGTGGAATTGCGGCAGGTAGTAGGCAAGCACGCGGGCGCGCCGGGCGACGGAGGGCGGCAGCGGCCGTAGCGTCTCGAAGAACGGACCGGGCCTGGTGTTGCGGCGCATCTCGCGCGGGATGGTGGTCTCGGTATGCGGCAGCGCGCAATGGATCTCGGGCTCGCCGCGATGCTCGAGGTAGTGCAGCAGCGGATTGACCTCGGCGGCGCCCTGCAGGTAGCGCTGACGGTAGAACACCGGATCAAAGCCCGCGAACGGCCGTCGCGCCTCGCGGAAGCCCTGCACCATGTAGTGCTCGACCGGGTCGAGGCCGGCCGCGGCGACGTCGGGGTAGGAGCGCAGGTAGAAGGCGGAGTCGAAGTCCGCCATCGCATTCACGCTGCCGTCCATTCGATTTCGCAGGAAGTGGCTTAGCGCGGTCATGCCGGCCGGCGGGTTGTAGGTGCGTGCGTACCAGAGCGGGTCGAACCAGGCGATCGGCCGGCAGCCCTGCGCCTCGCCGGCGTTGATGTAGTGCAGCAGCGGGTCGATCCCGGCGTCGGCGACCTCGGCATGCTGGGCCCGATACCAGGCCGGATCGAAATACAGGTTCGGCTTGCGGCCCTCGCGCCAGCCATGGCGGTGATAGTGCGCCAGCGCCTCCGAGCCGAGGCCGGCGAGGTCCGGGTTGCAACTCAGGTAGTAGGCGGAGTCGAACAGGCCGGAATGCCCCAGCACGCGCAGGGCATCGATCGTCTGGACGCCAAAGGACGTTGGAGCGTCTGAAATCTGCGGTTGCATCGACCTGTCCGCCGGGTTGCCAAGGGACGGTAACTCATCTGTGATGTTGCCGTAAAGCTTCCTCATGGCTGTCGAGGCCGACACGATAGAAAATCGTCCTCCACAACCTTCGGGCGAGTGGCCGCGGCGGCCGGCGTGACGGCGGCAGCGCCTTCTGGCATCCTGCCGCAGGCCTCGACGCTGCGGGCCCCGAGCCCAGGTTTGCCGATGGATCTGACCGCCGCCACCGAGATCACGCACCGCATCGTGCCGTTGCCGGGCGGCGTCGAGCTGGATTGCGGCGTGCATCTGCCATCGGTGGCGATCGCGCTGTGCAGCTATGGCAGCCTGAACGAGGCGCGCGACAACGCCGTGCTGGTCTGTCATGCGCTGACCGGCGACCAGTACGCCGCCGAGCCGCACCCGCTCACCGGCAAGCCCGGCTGGTGGGAGCGCATGGTCGGCCCGGGCCTGCCGGTCGATACGGACCGGTACTACGTGCTCTGCATGAACGTGCTGGGCGGCTGCATGGGCTCCACCGGCCCGCGCTCGCCGCGTCCGGCAACGCCGGATGCGCCGACGGACCGTCTCTGGGGCACCGATTTCCCGCCGATCACGATCCGCGACATGGTGCGCGCGCAGCGCCAGGTGATCGCCGAGCTCGACATCCCCCGCCTGTTCGCGGTGATCGGCGGCTCGATGGGCGGCATGCAGGTGCTGCAATGGGCGGCGAGCTACCCGGAGCTGGTGTTCGCCGCCGTGCCGATCGCCACCGCCTCGTTCCATTCGGCGCAGAACATCGCCTTCAACGAGGTCAGCCGGCAGGCGATCTTCGCCGACCCGGACTGGTGCGGCGGCCGCTATTGGGCGGACGGGCGCATCCCCGCGCGCGGCCTCGCGGTGGCGCGGATGATGGCGCACATCACCTATCTCTCGGAAGAGGCCCTCACCCGCAAGTTCGGCCGACGGCTGCGACGCGACCCGTACGATTCCGGCGCGCCGCTCTCGCTGTTCGGCGAGATGTTCGAGGTGGAGAGCTACCTGCGCCATCAGGGCAGCAGCTTCGTCAACCGGTTCGACGCCAACGCCTACCTGACCATCACCCGGGCGATGGACTATTTCGACATCGCCGCCGACCATGACGGCGACCTCGCCGTCGCCTTTCGCGGCACCCGCACCCGCTTCTGCGTGATCTCGTTCTCGTCGGACTGGCTGTTCCCGACCGCGCAGTCGCGCGCCGTCGCCCGCGCGCTGAACCGGGCGGCGGCCAATGTCAGCTTCGTCGAGATCGAGACCGACAAGGGCCACGATGCCTTCCTGCTCGACGAGCCGGCGCTCGACCGCACCATACGCGGCTTCCTCGCCGGTGCCGCCGAACATGCCGGGTTGCGCTAGGCGGATGCGCCTCGACCAGAAGCTGATCGCCCGGATGATCGCGCCGCGCTCGCGCGTGCTCGACATCGGCAGCGGCGACGGCTCGCTGATCGAGCACCTCTCCCGTACCCAGGACTGCGATGCGCGCGGCATCGAGATCGACATGGCCGAGGTGACCCGCGCGGTCGCGCACGGGCTGCCGGTGATGCAGGGCGACGCCGATGCCGACCTCGCGCACTATCCGGACGGCGCCTTCGA
The DNA here is from genome assembly GCA_964249315.1 of uncultured Acetobacteraceae bacterium. Taxonomy (GTDB): domain Bacteria; phylum Pseudomonadota; class Alphaproteobacteria; order Acetobacterales; family Acetobacteraceae; genus Lichenicoccus. The sequence goes on from CAXUCM010000145.1 coordinate 6,921, forward strand.
CTACGTCGTGCTGTCGCGCACCCTGCAGGCGGTCGAGCGGCCGCGCGAAGTGCTGCGGCAGATGCTCCGGATCGGCACCAGGGCGATCGTCAGCTTCCCGAATTTCGGCCACTGGCAGGTGCGCTGGCAGCTGCTCGCGCGCGGACGCATGCCGGTGACCGAGAGCTGGGCGGCCGACTGGTACGAGACGCCCAACATCCATCCCTGCACGATCCGCGACTTCTTCGCCCTGTGTGCGCGCGAGGACTACATCATCCAGCGCTGGTTCGCGGTCGACGACAAGGGCGAGCGCGCGCCCTGGCAGCGCTCGATGCGGCTCGCCAACCTGTTCGGCGAGCAGGCGCTGTTCCTGCTGCATCGTGCCGGGGGGCGCCGGTAAGGCCAGGGGTCTCACCCCTGGACCCCGATCAAAGGCGAAGCCTTTGAAATCCTCTTGTTTCCTGACCCTGGAGGCGTGCCGAGACAAACGGATTTCAAAGGCTCCGCCTTTGATGGGGTCTAAGGGGCAAAGCTGCTTCGCTTGCTGGGCCCGGAACCTCAGTCCAGCAGCGCCGGATTGCGCCAACCCTGCACGCCGTCCACGGTGACGGTGGCGGCCGTGGCGGAGACGGACAGGATGGCTGGCCGCTCGATCTCCAGCACCCAGCCCGCCGACAGCAGGCGCTCGAACAGCTGGCCTTCGATCTGGCGGGAATGGGTGCCGATCAGCAGCGTCGCCACGCGCGCGCCGAGCACGTCGAGACAGTCGGCGACCAGGGCTGCCTCGCCGCCCTGGATGTCGACATGCAGCAGGTCGATGCGCGGCGCGCTGCCGATCACGCTCGCCAGCGGCAGCATCGGCAGCGCGTCGTGGCTGGAGCTGTCCTGCGCCGCCCGGATCTGCGCCTGGGTCGCGTGGAAGATCGGCTCCAGCCCCCAGTCGGCGCCCGCCTGGCGCTGGCGGGGGAACAGCGCGCTGCCCGCCTGGGCGGCGGCGATGCCGTGATGCAGCGTCACCTCGGCGGCACCGAAGCCGTTCACCGCGGCCGCCTCGTGCGCGTAGGCGATGTGGCCCGGATCGCCCTCGACCCCGATCAGCGTCACCGGAAGCCCGAGCCGGCGCGCGGCGACCCCGGTATTGTTCATCCAGCAGCCCCAGCCGCAGCCGAGCTCGATCATGGTGAAGCGGTCGCGCGCGCGCTCGCCCGCGTGCAGCGCCATCGCCCATTCGGCGATGTCGGCGTGCCAGTTCGCCGGGATCGGGATCGCCTCGACGCTGCCGGCGCGCCCGTCGAGGATGCCCGGGTAGAATTTCGGGTCGATCGCCACGCCGAGGAAGTTGGTCAGGTAGCCCGCACGCGGCTGCAGGTCCGGCACCGCGTGCCGGCGCAGCACCGCCTCGGCGTCGAAGCTGGCCTTGTAGTGGAGGAACGGGCTGGCGCCGTGCCGCTCGAAATGCGCGACCAGGATCGCGCGCTCCGCCAGCAGCTGCTCGCGGCTGTCGTGCAGTCGCCGGATCGGCGGCGCCATCAGCGCCAAGCGCTGCAGCGCGGCTCGAGGCAGGCCGGGCATCGATGCTCTCCCTGGCACGGCGTCAGTTGTCCGGGGTGGCGGCGAGCCAGCTGGTCTCGACACGGTTGTTGCGCATCGCCAGGGTCAGCGTCATCGGGCTCGCATCCGGCTGCATCCCGGGCAGGCCGTAGGCGCTGCGGCCGCCTCTGGCCGGCGGCCGACCGTACAGGGCCGCGATCGACGCGGCGCTGGCGCCTGGACGGGCGATGCGGGGATCCAGGGTGAGATCGACCGCCCGGGCGGGTGCCGGGCAGCCCCGTGCCTCGCTGCCGACGGCGTCGAGCGCGATCGCACTC
>CAXUCM010000146.1:0-8750 GCA_964249315.1 uncultured Acetobacteraceae bacterium
GGCCAGGGCTCTGCCCTGGACCCGCTCAAGGCTCAGCCTTGAGAATCCAGTTATCGGATGAGTTGGGGCTCCGCCCCAAAGCTCCGCCTCGGGATACCTCCAGGGCGGAGCCCTGGCCTTGACGGGTCAATGGGCAGAGCCTGGATGATGCCCTAGCGGCGCAGCTCCATGCTGATCGGGCCTTCCCGCCTGCCGTGGGTGAATTGCGCGACCATCGCGTTGTCGCTGCTCAGCAGCGAGGCGGCAGGACCCTGCCAGACCAGCTTGCCGCGATACAGCATGGCGGCCTCGTCGCCGATGCGGGTGGCCGAGGCCATGTCGTGGGTGATCGCGATGGCGGTGCTGCCCAGCCGCTTGACGCAGTCGACGATCAGCCCGTCGATCACGGCGCCCATGATCGGATCCAGCCCGGTGGTCGGCTCGTCGAAGAACAGGATCTCGGGCGCGCCGGCGATCGCGCGGGCGAGCCCGACGCGCTTCTGCATGCCGCCGGAAAGCTCCGCCGGCGACAGCATGCCGACGCTGGGATCGAGGCCGACCTGGGCGAGCACGCCCGTGGCCTGTGCGCGCGCCGCGCTGCGTCCGACATGGCGGCGTGCCAGCAGCCCGAAGGCGACGTTCTCCCAGACCGGCAGGCTGTCGAACAGGGCGCCGTTCTGGAACAGCATGCCGATGCGGGCGTTTACCGCGTCACGCTCGCGCCGCGGCAGCCGGAGCACGTCGACCCCGTCGATCTCGATGCTGCCGGCATCGGCCTCGATCAGCCCGAGGATGCAGCGCAGCAGCACCGACTTGCCGCTGCCGGAGCCGCCGATGACGACGAAGGAGGTGCCGGGCATAACGTCCAGGTCGATTCCGTCGAGCACCAGCTTGTCGCCGAACGCCTTGCGCAGGCCGCGCACCCGGATCTTCGGCGTGGCACTCACCGCGAGAAGAACATCTCGGTGAGCATGTAGTCGAAGGCCAGCACCAGGATCGAGGCGGCCACCACCGCCGCCGTGGTCGCGGCCCCCACGCCCTGGGCGCCGCCGCGGCTGTGATAGCCGTTGTAGCAGCCCATCAGCGCGATCAGGAAGCCGAACACCGCCGCCTTGGCCAGGCCGACGGTGACGTCGCCGGATTTGAGGATGGCGAAGGTGTCGACGATGTAGCCGGACGGGCTGAAGCCGAGCTTGACCACCGCGACGATGAAGCCGCCGAGCACGCCGAGGATGTCGGCGATCAGCACCAGCAGCGGCAGTGCCAGGGTGCCGGCGAGCAGCCGCGGCGTCACCAGGTACTTCATCGGGTTGGTGGAGAGCGTGCCGAGCGCGTCGATCTGGTCGGTGACGCGCATGGTGCCGATCTCGGCGGCCATCGCCGCGCCGACGCGTCCGGCCACCATCAGCCCGGCCAGCACCGGGCCCAGCTCGCGCACCACCGAGAGCACCACGATGCCGGCGATGGCACTCTGCGCGTTGAACCGGGAGAAGCCGACATAGGATTGCAGCGCGATCACCATGCCGGAGAAGATCGCGGTCAGCGCCACCACCGGCAGCGAGAAATAGGCGAACTCGACGAAGGCGCCGACGAAGGCGCGGACGTAGAAGGGTGGCCGGACCAGGTGGGAGACGCCGCCCAGCGCGAACAGCCCGAGCCGACCAGCCGCGCGCACCATCCCGAGCGTGCTGGCGCCCAGCCGGGAGACCAGGAACAGCATCCAGCTCACGCGATGCGGGACACGCGTGATGGCAGGAGCGAGCGGGCCGGATCATCCATGGCGACGCCCTATAGCGGGATCCCGGTCCCGCCGGAAGGGCGGCGCTCAGCGGTTGCCGTAGCCGTGCGGGCGCGCCTCCCGCCAGGCCAGGGCGGTGGCGACGATGGCGTCCAGCTCTGCGAAGCGCGGGGTCCAGCCGGTCTGCCGGCGCAGCTTGTCGCTGCTGGCGACGAGACGCTGCGGGTCTCCGGGCCGGCGCGCATCGATGCGGTAGGGTACCGGGCGGCCGCTGACGCGCTCGACGCTGCGGATCACCTCCAGCACCGAATGGCCGCTGCCGTTGCCGAGATTGTAGGTGACGCTGGCATGCTCGAGCTGATCCAGCGCCAGCAGGTGGGCCGAGGCGAGGTCGGCGACGTGCACGTAGTCGCGGATGCAGGTGCCGTCCGGGGTGTCGTAATCGTCGCCGAACACCACCAGCTCGGGACGGCGGCCGAGGGCGGCGTCGATCACCAGCGGGATCAGGTGGGTCTCCGGCTGGTGGTCCTCGCCGGCGCGTCCGCCCGGGTCGGCGCCGGCGGCGTTGAAGTAGCGCAGGCAGGCGTAGCGCAGGCCGTGGATGCGGTCGGCCCAGAACAGCGCGCGCTCGAGCATGGCCTTGCTCTCGCCATACGGCGATCCGGGCTGCACCGGCGCCGCTTCGTCGATCGGCTCGAGCCCGGCCTGGCCGAACAGGGCCGCGGTCGAGGACAGCACGAAGCGGCCGACGCCGTGCCGCACGCAGGCATCGATCAGGCGCATGCCATGGCCGGCATTCTCCATCAGATAGTGCATCGGCCGCTGCATGCTCTCGCCGACCAGCGACAGCGAGGCGAAGTGCAGCACCCCGTCATACGGTCCTGCGGCCAGCGCGCGGTCGACCAGGGCCGCGTCGGCGAGGCTGCCCTCGATCAGCCCCACCCCGTCCGGCACCGCGGCCGGATGGCCGAGCGAGAAGTCGTCCAGCACGGTGACGTCGTCGCCGCGATCGCACAGCGCCAGCACGGCATGGCTGCCGACATAGCCGGCGCCGCCGGTGACCAGGTACCGCCTCTGTCGCATGGTCGTGTCCGCCCCGTTGCGATCATCACAGTATCGCATCGTATCGCTCCGCTCAAACCGTCCAGGTCGAGCGCGACGGCACGGCCTTCCAAGCCCGGCCAGGCTTCGTTATGGTCGATCGGTGTCGCTGCAAACGGCCTGGAGACCTCGAGAGAATGACGTCGCAATCCGTCCGCAAGCGCGTTCTCGTCACCGGCGGGGCCGGTTTTCTCGGCTCGCACCTGTGCGACCGCCTGGTCGCCGCGGGCGATGACGTGCTCTGCGTCGACAACTACTTCACCGGCCGTCGCGACAACATCGCGCATCTGCTCGGCAAGCCCAACTTCGAGATCATGCGGCATGACATCACCCTGCCGATGCATGTCGAGGTCGACGAGATCTACAACCTCGCCTGCCCGGCCTCGCCGGTGCACTACCAGTATGATCCGGTGCAGACCACCAAGACCAGCGTGATGGGCGCGATCAACGTGCTCGGCATCGCGCGGCGCACCGGCGCGAAGGTGTTCCAGGCCTCGACCAGCGAGGTCTACGGCGACCCGACGGTGCATCCGCAGACCGAGGAGTATCGCGGCAACGTCAATCCGCTCGGGCCGCGCGCCTGCTACGACGAGGGCAAGCGCTGCGCCGAGACCCTGTTCTTCGACTACCGGCGCCAGCACGACCTGCGCATCAAGGTGGTGCGCATCTTCAACACCTACGGGCCGCGCATGCATCCGAACGACGGCCGGGTGGTGTCGAACTTCATCTGCCAGGCGTTGCGCGGCGAGGACATCACCCTGTACGGCGATGGCGGCCAGACCCGCGCCTTCTGCTACGCCAGCGACCTGATCGAGGGCTTCCTGCGTCTGATGGCGAGCGACGACGACATCACCGGACCGGTCAATCTCGGCAACCCGCACGAGATCCCGGTGCGCGAGCTGGCCGAGCGGGTGCTGGCGCTGACCGGGGCCTCGAGCCGGATCGTCTATCGGCCGCTGCCGCAGGACGATCCGATGCAGCGCTGCCCGGACATCACCCGCGCCCGCGAGCTGCTCGGCTGGACGCCGACAGTCGCACTCGAGGACGGGCTGCGGCGGACCATCGGCTATTTCGAGACGCTGCTGACGGCCGGGGTGCCGGCCGGCCGCAAACAAGACGCCGTCTGAACGCGGCGCCGACGAGATGGAGTAGGTCCATGCGCATCGCGATGATCGGCGGCGGCTATGTCGGCCTGGTGTCGGGCGCCTGCTTCGCCGAGTTCGGCGTCGAGGTGGCGGTGGTGGAGACCCATCCCGGCCGTCTCGAGGCGCTGCAGCAGGGCAGGATCCCGATCTACGAGCCCGGCCTGGACAAGCTGGTCGCCGACAACATCGCCGCCGGACGGCTCTCCTTCGGCAGCGACATCGCGCAGGCGGTGCAAGGCGTGGAGGCGATCTTCATCGCCGTCGGCACGCCGCCGCGCAACGGCGACGGCCATGCCGACCTGACCTACGTGTTCGCCGCCGCCGAGCAGGTGGCGCACGCGATGTCGGACTACGCGGTGATCGTCACCAAGTCGACGGTGCCGGTCGGCACCAGCCGCAAGATCAGCGAGATCGTCAGCCTGGCGCGGCCCGACCTCGCGTTCGACGTCGCCTCGAACCCGGAGTTCCTGCGCGAGGGCAGCGCGATCGCCGACTTCATGCGTCCGGACCGAGTCGTCATCGGCACCGACCTCAGCCGGCCGGACGGCGGCGAGCGGGCGCAGGAGGTGATGCGCCGGCTGTATCGGCCGCTCTACCTGATCGAGGCGCCGATGCTGTTCACCAGCCTCGAATCCTCCGAGCTGATCAAGTATGCGGCGAACTCGTTCCTGGCGATGAAGATCTCCTTCATCAACGAGATGGCCGATCTGTGCGAGCGGGTCGGCGGCGACGTGCACGACGTGGCGCGCGGCATCGGGCTGGACGGGCGGATCGGGCGCAAGTTCCTGCATGCCGGCGCCGGCTATGGCGGCTCCTGCTTCCCGAAGGACACGCTGGCGCTGATGCGCATCGCCCAGGAGGCCGGCGCCTCCTCGCGCCTGGTCGAGGCGACGGTGCAGGTCAACGATGCGCGCAAGGCCAGCATGGGGGCGCGCATCATGTCCGCCTGCGGCGGCTCGGTGCGCGGCAAGACCATCGCCGTGCTCGGCCTGACCTTCAAGCCGGAGACCGACGACATGCGCGACGCGCCGTCGATCCCGATCGTGCACCGGCTGATCGAGAACGGCGCGACGATCCGGGTCTACGATCCGGTCGGCATGACGGCGGCGCGCGCCAGCATGCCGCAGGGCCTGGCGGACGGACGGATCGTCTATTGCGACGATGCGCTCGACGCCGCGCAGGGTGCGGACGCGCTCATCCTGGTCACCGAATGGAACGAGTTCCGCGCGATCCCGCCCGGCCGGTTCAAGGAGCAGATGCGCGGCCGGGTGATCATCGACCTGCGCAACGTCTACGACCCGTCGGCGATGGCCGAAGCCGGCATGGAATACAGCTCGATCGGCCGCCCACAGGGCCGCGCCACCTTCCGACCGGCGCAGGTCGCGTCGGCGGAGTGAAGGTCCGGGGGCGCCCCTGGCTTTCTCAGGATCGCATCCACTGGTCGACGACGCCGTCGATGTCGATGGCGATGCCGCCGAGCTGCTTGATGCGGCCGCAATAGATCGGCCCGAGCAGACCGGCGGCGACCAGGAACACCGCGCCTGGAAACGGTACGCCGAGACCGGCGAGGGTCTGTTCCAGTCGCACCGGATAGTGGTCGGCGCCGCGATAAGGTTCGGGCAGCTCGGCCCGGTTCAGCGCGCCCGGCACCAGCCAGGTCGTGTTCTGCTCGATATGGCAGAAGCGCGCCAGTTTCTCGACCAGGTCCGGGTAGCTGCCGACGAAGCCGAGGAACGGCTGCTCGGCGAGCAGCGGACGCAGGAACGGGATGTTCTGGTGCAGCTCGCGGATCACGCCGAGATCGGCGATGAGGGGCGCGGGACGCCGCAACGCACTTTGCTGCAGCTCCGCATCGAAGCCGAAATGCTCGTGGGCCTGTGCCATCTGCCCGGCGTCGGGCAGGGCGATGACGTCGGCGTCGGCAATGGCGGAGAGCATGTTGCGGGTCACGAGGCCGGCCGCGAGCGCACCGTGACTCTCGAACAGGCTGCCGAAGGCGGCGGTCCAGAAGGAGTCGATGATGGCGGAGAGTTCCTCGCCGCTCAGGGTCACGTGCGTCTTCGGGTCGGCGTAGAGCGCGAGCCGGGCCGGACCCTGCGGCATCTCGAAGACGCTGAACGGCTCGTGCTGCGCGATCGCCCGCTCCAGACGGTCCTGGAGCTGCGCGGCGCCGATCCCGTTCGCCGACTGCCGTATCGCCGTCCGCTGTCGCAGCACGAGCTCGCGATCGAAGCGGAGCGCCAGCCTGGCGCCGGCGAGATGCACGAACGGCGCGAACGGGGGAGGCACTTCGCGCGCCAGGCTACGCAGCATCGGCTCGATGGCGAGCAGCTCATGATGGCTGCCGGTAAGGGCCAGGGACGTGGAATAGTTCCAGAGCGCACCGGCGGCATGGCCGAGCACCGGCGCCGCCTGCCGCAGGAACGGCAGCGCCTCGGCGAATCGTCCCGCGGCGCACAGTCCCGCCCCGATCCGGTTGGCGGTGACGGCATCGTCCGGCTGGGCGGCGAGCAGCAGCCGCCGCGCCGCCTCCACGCCGCCGGACTGATCCCCGGTCTGCTCGGCGAGCGTCGAGAGCAGGCGGCAGGCCGGTCCGATATCCGGCCAGAGCGCGATGGCCTGCCGACAGGCATGCTGCGCCTCGGTGACCTGTCCGGATGCTGCCAGAAGATGGGCATGCAGCAACCAGGTCCGGGCATCGCCAGGATCGGTCGCGAGGAGCGCCTCGATCCCCGGTCGCGCCGCATCGAGGTGACCGGCATCGATCATCGCCTGCAGCCTCTGCCGGTCCGGCATCGACGTCTCATCCGGCGCTTCAAGCGTCGCTGGATGGGAATCCACCACCAAGTCAACAGGGTCGGTCAAGATCTGCTTCTCGCTGATGACGTGGCGCCACTATAGTTCAGGCCCTGGTCAAGAGAAGGTCGTGGATGTCGATCGTGGAGAGATCAAAGCGCGGTCGGCGCGGTGCCCGGTTGCAGCCGCCTGCATGACCATGTCGAACACCGGCTCGTTACGCGAGGAGATGGAACGGCTGATCGCCGAGGGGCGCCGGGCGGAAGCGCTCGACAGGCTGCGGCCGACGTCCGGCGACACGGACGAAGCCGTGCGACTGCTGGAGGAGGCGATCGCCGCCGACCGATCCATCAGCCCGCAGGACATGTCACGGCTCTGCAACGAACTGGCAGGGCTGCGTCCCGACGACATGGCCCTGCAGAACCGCCTCGGCAAGCGGTTGTGCGACGCCGGCCAATACGAGGCGGCGTTGCCGTATCTGCGGCGGGCGGCGCCGATCCTCAAGCATGAGCAGGGAGCGCTATGGACGTATTCGACCGCACTGGCGCTGACCGGCGGCTACGATGAGCTGATGTCGCTGCAGCCGCTGATGGACGTTCTGGCGACGACCGTGCCGCCGCCGTATGGACCCTATCGCCACCTCGCCGTGGCACGCCTGTCGCTCGTCACCGACCGGAGCGCCGTGCTGGACAGGATCTCGGCGGTGCAGCGATCGCCGGCGTGGCTCGAAGTCGACGCGCTGATCACCCACCTGAAATCGGTGATCGAGGCGAGGCGGCCATTCTCCTTTATCCGGATGTTCGACGGCGAGGCGCGATTCCTTTCATATCTGAGCCCGCGCGTGCAGGCCGTGCTCAGGCCGGGCGAGCGTTCCGCGATGATCAACTCCGTCTGGCAGAGCTGGTTCAAGGATCCCATCGAGCGGTTCGATCCGGGCACGGTGTTGGCGCTGGGACAGCAGGTGATGTGGGCGGTGGAGACCGCCGACGTCACCGGCATCGCCAGCGTCGCGATGGCCGAGGCGGATTATTATCATTTCGGCTTCCTCGCCGAGATGCAGGACATGATCCTGCGGCCGGACCACGGATTCTATACGCCGGCGCTGGTGCACCATGAGCTGCACCGGACGATCCCTTTCCTCAAACCCTTGCTGGAGAAGCTTCCATTCATCGGCTTCATCGGCTGTCATCCGCAGCTGGCGGACCGGCTCGCGCGCCATTGCGGCATCGCCCGGACCGCATCCTACCTGGTTCCCGGCGAGAACGGCCGCAAGCAGCTGCCCGATGATGTGCTGGGCACCGGACACTTCCCCGGCATCTATGAGGAAATCCTGCAGAGCCTGCAGGTTCCGTTTCCGGGTGCGGTGTTCCTGGTCGGCGCCGGGCTGCTCGGCAAAGTCTATGCCGCCAGGGTCAAGCAGCTCGGCGGCATCGCGATCGATATCGGATCCCTGGCCGATGGCTGGATGGGCTACAATACGCGGCCCGGTCAGCTCGACGATCTCGGCCGCATGACCTTGCCGGAACCGGCGACGGAGGCTGCAAGCAGCGGCACGGCCGCCGTCGTGAGGCTGGACGAACTCTCCGTCGACGACCTCGTGCAGGACCTGCGCGACAAGCTCGCGCGCGGCGAAGCCGCCTCGTTCCTGCGCTTCAACGACGGCGAGGGCAAGGTGAGCGGCTGCCCGGCCTATTACCCGGCCGCCCTGCTCTGCCGTGAGCTGCGCACCCATTTCGGCAACAACCCGATCACCGATGCCGGGTTGTTCCGGCTGCGCGACGCGATGAATCAGGCGATGCGCAACGCGGACTGGATCGGCGTGCCGCCGCGGCAATGGCCACCCTTGTTCGCCCGCGCACGCGACGTGCTTGAAGAGCTGGTCTTCGACGGGACCGCTTCACTGCCGAAATTCACCCATGTCAGCTTTCCGCAATTCATGCTCGACCACGGCAAGTTCACCGAGATCCTGACCGGCCTGGACTTCATCGGCC
>CAXUCM010000147.1:0-3985 GCA_964249315.1 uncultured Acetobacteraceae bacterium
GCGGCGGCGCCATCGCCGGCGTTCCATGATGAGGGGTTGCCAAGCTGACGGCTGCCGGTTTATAGGCCCGCTCCCAGCTTCCTCGGGCCCAAGCTTCCGTGGCAACGAGCGGACTGGAACGGGGCCATAGCTCAGCTGGGAGAGCGCCTGAATGGCATTCAGGAGGTCAGCGGTTCGATCCCGCTTGGCTCCACCATTCCCCGCCTAGTTCTATCGGCTGGCGATTGGTCGAGGTACTATGCTCTGCCCAGCGGCTTCCGAGGCAGGTCATAGTCGCGGCAATGAGCGGTCGTCAGGTCGGCGAGGACCGTCAGCATCTCCTACCGCGAGGCGAGCACGGCGCGGGTCGCTGCGGCACCGAGACACAGCAAGGCGAGCTCGAGCACCAGGTCATTCAGCTGGAGCACACCATCGCCTGGCTGCGCAGGCAGAACGCCGGCTGAAGCAGGCGGCGCGAGCGAAGACCGCTATGCCGGCCCTCCCTCCGCTGCCAGATCGTGCGTGGACGCGGGCGCCGCTTTTTTCTGGAAGGCGTCGAACTGCCTCCGCACGAACTGCTCCCACGTTGTTGGCGGCCGCCCGAGCAACCATGCGAGCACGTTGGAGTTTCCGACGAAATCATGGTTGCTGTAGCGCATGCTGATCGCGCGGGAGACGCTGGTCTGGTATGGGAACTGGCTCAGATCCGCCACGCCAAGGAACTGCTTCAAGAATATCGCGGGCTCGATCTGTTCGACGGCGACCTGACGACCCAACACGCCGGATGTGATCCTCGCAAGATCGTACGCCGTGTAGCGTCCTGGCGCGACGAGTTCGTAGGTAGCGCCCGCGTGATGGGCGCTGTCGGCCAGGACGGCAGCGGCCACCTCCGCCACATCGTCCAGATCCACCATGGACTGGTAGCGATCAAGGGACCAGGAAAGAGGAAAAACGCCGTTCTCGAAGACAGGCCTGAGCCTCATCGGCAGCATGTAGTTGGACGGCTGGAGAATCGTGAACTCGAGTCCCGACGAGAGGAGGTGTTCCTCGATGTCGCGCTTGATCTCATGTTGGATCAGGTCGGTGATGATCGGGTGGAGAACCGAGCTGAAGACGAAATGCCGCACGCCGGCTGCACGGGCGGCATCAACGGCCGCGAAGCCCAAGTCCCGTTCCCTGGGATGCAGGGCCGGTCCGACATGGTAGACCTTCTCCACGCCGTCCATGGCACCGGCGAGCACGTCCGGATCGGCGATGTCGCCGACGACGACGTCTGTCACGCCGGCAACGCGCAGGGTTTGCGCCGATAGTTCGGTGCGGACGCAGACGCGAGGAGCGCTTCCCGTTGCCAGAAGCCTCGGGACCAGTCGCTTGCCTTGATTGCCGTTCGCCGCCGTCACGAGTATCACGATCCGAACTCCCCTGCATCGGCACCCTTCATGCCAGCCTCTGCTGGACCCGACGCCGACCTGGCTCCGAAAATACGAAGTCTCTTGGTGAGTTCCTAATACTGCCGCTCCGTTCGCGCAACGCATGCCGATGATGGGTGCAACCGAGCAGGACAGCTGCACCGGATCTGTGATCTATCGCGAACTGGCACGATGCGAACGTCCTGATTTGCCGCGCCGCTGCGGCAGGCCAGGGCGCGGAGACCTGCCGGCTGGCCGACGTGCTGCGCTCGCAGGTCATGGGGCGCGACGACCAGGCCGCCGTGATCCGGGCAATCCAAATCAAGGAAGTTCTGGATGATTCCATGCGCTACTTTGCCGGTGACTTGCGTCGCCCCGATCAAGCCTGCGATGATGGCGGTCGTGCCAAGTGATCATCTGACATGGGGATTTGACCGATGCCGCCTGCGCTACCCGCGTCGAAGCCCAGCAGGTTACCGCAGAGACGGGTCAAGGTCGTTGACGAGATCATCGAGTCGCTTCGTCAGGACATCGTTACGCGACGGCTGCCGCACGGGGAGCGTCTACCAAGCGAGAAGGATCTTTCGGATCGGTTCGGAGTCAGTCAGCCCACCGTAAGGGAAGCGATCCGGGCCCTCGAGACACTCGGCCTCATCGACGTCCTGCATGGAAACGGCTCGTTCGTCCGCAGTCAGGGCGATTACGCACTGGCGTCGGCGCTTCAGACGCTTGTGCAGCTCGAAAGTGTGGGGGTGAAAGAGATCCTCGATATTCGGCAAGCGCTGGGACGCTTCTCCATCGGACGTGCCGCGCTTCATGCGACCGAAGAGGACATCAGCGCGATAGAACGATCATGTGCTCGGTTCGGAGAATTAAATCAAGCCAGGGATCTTGATGAAATAATTGCCGTGATAATCGAGTTCCAGCGAGCCGTCTCGGCCGCCTCCCACAGTCCGCTGCTTCGGTCCCTGGAGGCGTTTCTCATGGTCCTGCTCACGGAAGTCCAGGTCAAGTCGCTGATAGGACGTGGAGTCAGGTTCTGGCGTGCTCGGGCTTTGGAGTTCCAGCCTCACCGGCTCGCCATACTTGAGGGGTTGCGATCAGGCAATCCTGCAGAGGCTACCCGGACGATGGATGCCTATTTGGAGGCGCAGCAAGAAATGTTCGGACGGGACGACGGTCTGCGCTCCTTCAATCTCGCCAACCCCAATCTGATCAATGTCATAGCCAACGTCGTCCGGCAGTTCAAAGACTGATCGCGCAGGCTATTGCGGCAGCCGCGGCATCCTCAAGCTTGCGCATAACGGACGGGTCGGTCGCGCTGCCTGCCGGATCGCCTTGACCGAGGGACAGCCATCTGCGCCCGTCGCCATCGCGGAAGTCGCCGGTCGTCTCGCCATGGTGACCCCCATGCCATCGGTCCTCGAATGGCCCAGCCCAGAGCATCGCCAGAGGCGAATGGAGCCGAGCCTTACCCGTTCGCCGATGGTGGGCGAGCGGGGCAACCCCGGCCGAGGGTGCCTATGAACCGTGGGTGGCCGACCTCCTGGGTAGCTGAAGGTATGAGGCGAACTGACCGCCCGTATGGATGATGTGCCGACCATGGTTCTCGGACGGAACGTTTCCTGCGCCCGGCATCACCCCGCCCAACAGGTGGCGGCCGCTGACGACCAGTCGCAACCGGTCGTCCGGCTTCAGCGCCAACCCGATCGGAAACAGATCGATCTCCACGCGAACGACCTCCTTGGGCGCAAGCTTCTCGATGCGGTCGAAACTGTGAACCGGGATGGTCTCCGTCGAGCTCGTCTCGTCGAGATGCCGCATCGACACGCGCAAGCGGCCATTGGAGCCCTTGTACTTGAGTATTGCCGCACCCTGACGCGTGAGCCCCTGCATGACCGGGCCGTGATTCGGGACGTTGAACTGCTCGAGCTGCCTTCCCTCGGGATCCAGCTTCTGCAGGAAGACGAAGAGGTCCATGTCGTCCGAAGCGTCTGCCTCGACCCACAGGCAAACCTTGGGATAGCCCACGAAGTCAAGCGGTGCGCCGACACGGATGGTAAAGCTCGCCTGGCCCTCTTCCGATTGCGAGTCGTAGTCTGCGAAGGCGCCAGCGACGGGAGCCTCTGTGCTCAACGTGCGCGCGACGGCATCCAGGTAGTATCTGACCTGCTGGACATCCTCGGGCGGGAACTCGCCCGCAGGCTGGTTGATACGATCATGTCCCTCGAGATCGAGAACCGAGTAGCGCACGCGCGGTGTCTCTCTCCAGCCGTTCTCGAGCCCCTTCAGGAAGTGATCGAAGAACCGCAACAGATCCTGGAGATTGGCTTCTTCATAGTAATCCGGCCACTCCATGGTATTGTGGATTCGCAGCCACTTGTCGATCGAGGCGATATTGCGCCATCCACGAAACGTTCCGGGCGTGTGGATGGAGTTGGAGTAACTTGCCACGACGTATGCCGGCACGGTCACGTTCCCAAACGCCGGGATCTTCGACCTCCACAGATCGTTCATCAACGGATGCCGTTCGGCGTCGCCGACCAGATCCTCGCGGAGATGCTTGCCGACGAAACTCCGCTCGAGTTGTCTCGGGA
>CAXUCM010000147.1:3995-6867 GCA_964249315.1 uncultured Acetobacteraceae bacterium
GTCTCGGGAAGGGAAAATCCGGGATCCCGCCGCGCATCACGAGGTCGCGGTAGATGTCGCTCATGCCTTCCCACGGAGCGATGGCAGCGAGATGCGGCGGTTGTTCGGCGGCCGCGAACCATTGCGAGATTGCAAGATACGAGTTCCCGCTGGCGCCGACCTTGCCGTTGCACCAATCCTGGATGCCGAGCCACTCGATGACGTCGTGGCAGTCCTCGCCCTCGAATCGGCTCCACACCCGTATGTCACCCTCCGAGTTGAAGGAGCCACGCGGGTCCGGATTGCAGATGGCGTAACCGTGCGCGCACCAGAATGCCGGGTCAGGACCCTCGAACCTCATCAGGCCGGATACCTTGCCGGCATCCATGCCAAGCAGCTCGAAGAGTTCCATGTATCTTGGGGCGCTGCCGCGACTTTTGCCGTAGGGACTCCAGGCGACGATTGCGGGGACCTTCTCGGCGCCGGCTGGACGAAGCACGTCCACGTAGATCGTCGTGCCGTCCCGCAAGGAGACGGCGACGTCCTTCTCCAGCAGGATGTCCACCGGCAGCGGCAGGAAGCGTGGCTCGACCTGGAACCCGGCCGGCAGGATCCGGATGCCCGGCTCGAAGCGGCTGAATATGCCTGTTTCGCTGTCCTCGTCATAGGCATAGGCGGGGACGAACACGGCCTGGTCATCGTTCATCTTCAGATCCTCTGGAAATCTCCGGCGATGATGTTTGACCTGTCGACGGAAGGCTTTCCAGGGGCGCCCGACTTCCATCACCGGCGGATGGAAATGGTTGACGACCTCGCCGATCCGTCGGGCTACGACCGAAGTCCTACCGCAACGTCTCGCGCCATCTGATCAGGCGCCAGACGACGATGGAGGCCCTATCGGCGCGCGGCAATACTATCATACGCTGGACTGTCGCTCACGACGTCGCGCACCGATCGCCATATCGAGGCAAGACATCTGGTCTCATAGGGAATTCTCGGCAGCGAGTCAACGATGGTGCAGGACGCAGCCGATGCTGCAAGCAAGGCAAGAGGGCCTAGGAAGCTGTATCGTGCCGGAACGATGCGCCGTCTGACGTCAGCTAGGGAACCCGCCGGACGTGGGACAGGCTCGCCAGCTATCGTGTTGACGGGCCGCTGACATTTGGATATCCCTAGGGTAGGAAGTGTCCGGGTCACCAAGTCTCATGGAATGTCCGGTCAACGGATAAAGGGAATGCGAGAAGACACCGACTGCCGTTCGATCGCGCTTGTTGTTGGTGCGGGTCCGGTTGGTTTGATGACGGCGATCATGCTGGCGCGCCAGGGCGTGCGGTCGACCGTCATCGAGCGGTTCGAGACCCGGCACGGCGCTCCCAAGGCGCACGCGCTCAACCCGCGAACCCTGGAGATCTGCCGCTCGATCGGACTCGACATCGAGGCGATGAAGCGCGCCGGCACGCCGATGCGCGATGGCGGCTGGGTCCGGTTCGTCACGACGCTTGCCGGCGAGGAGATCGGCGTCATGCCGTATGAGCGGCAGGACGAGCAGGTGCGGGAGCTGACCCCGACGCCCTTGATCAACCTGGCGCAACCCTTGTTCGAGGATTTCCTGCTCGAGCAGGTTGCGCGGTCTCCGCTGATCGAGCTGCGGCGCGGCGTCACCTGGACCGGCTGCACGCAGACCGACGACGACGTGACGTCGCTGCTCGAGGACGTGAAGACCGGGCACAGGACCACGGCGACCACCCGCTACGTGATCGGCGCGGACGGCGCTGGCAGCGTCGTGCGGCGCGAGCTCGGCATCGGGATGGTCGGCGACAGTGCGTCCCAGGCCTTCATCACGATTCATTTCGCCGCCAACCTGCGCGACGTCGTGGGCGACCGGCCTGCCATCCTGTACTGGATCATGCAGCCGCCGCACGCCGGCGTCCTGATCGCCTACGACATCGAGAGCCGCTGGTGCATGCTGTACCCGCACGATCCGGCGGCGGCGCCGCGCGGAGGCTTCACGCCGGAGGTGTGCCGGCGGATCGTGCGGCATGCGATCGGCAGGGACGGCGACGAGATCGAGATCAAGCACGTGCTGCCGTGGACGCTGATGTCGGAGGTTGCCGACCGCTACCGCGTCGGGCGCGTGTTCCTGGTCGGCGACGCGGCGCATCGGTTCCCGCCCACGGGCGGCCTGGGCCTCAACACCGGCCTGCAGGATGCGCACAACCTCGTCTGGAAGATCGCCGCCGTGGAACAAGGCTGGGCGTCCGACCGGCTGCTCGACAGCTACCATTTCGAGCGGCATGCGGTCGCCGCGACCAACTCGGCGCAGAGCTACAAGAACGCCCAGCGCATCCTGAAGCTGCAGATGGCGCTCAGGTCCGACGGTGCGGACGATGCCGGCGCGCTGCTGCGGCGGCTTCGCGACCCGGCGGCGCAGGCAGAGATCCAGCGGCAGATCGCCAACCAGCGCGAGCACTTCGACAGCCTCGCCCTGCAGCTCGGCTTCGTCTACGGCCCGGACGGCTACGACTACGCCGATGTCTCGGACTTCAGGCCGCAGCTGGTGGTGGGCGGGCGGATGCCGCATGCCTGGCTGCAACGGGACGGAACCGTGATCCCGCTCCTGGACCTGCTGGACGATCGCGGCTTCACCCTGCTGGTCGGGCGGCGCCAGGCGGACGGGCTGCGCGGTGCCGGGTCGTCGGGCGTTCCGGTGAAGCCGGTCGTCGAGGGCACGGATTTCGTCGACCCGGACGGCTCCCTGCGCCGGTTCGCGGATCTCGACGAAGGCGAGGCGATCCTCGTGCGACCCGACGGCCACGTGTCCGCCATCGTCGCGCCGACGCAAGCCGACAAGCTGGCCGACATGCTGCCGTCGCTGCTTGAGGCGGCGTTGTAC
>CAXUCM010000147.1:6877-8716 GCA_964249315.1 uncultured Acetobacteraceae bacterium
GTACGGGAAGGCCGCGGCATGATCCTCCATGTCGTCATGTTCACCTGGAAGACCGGCGTGACGCCGCGGCAGGTGGATGAGGCGACCGCGGCCATCCACGCGCTGCGCGGGTCGATCCCGGGCCTGACCTCGATCCAGGGCAGTGCCGATCTGGGTCTGCGGCCGGGGAACCCGGACTATCTGCTGGTCGCCACGTTCGAGGACGAGGAGGCCTGGCACGCCTATCAGGCGCATCCCCGCCACAAGGCGCTGCTCGGCGACGTGATCGAGCCCATGGCGGCGCATCGCCAGTCCATACAGGCCAGCGGATAGGAGATGGAGCGATGTCCGGGGATGCACGCATGACGGCGGGGCGGTCCAAGGGTCCGGCGTGATCCCATCTTGGTATCTTCGAGAGGCGCGATCATGGCGATCCATCTACCGGCTGCGGTCTACAGGCCGTCGTTCAACGTCACCCGGGCCAGCCACGTGGTCCATCGCGTGCGCGACCTGGAGGCGTCCAGGACGTTCTACGTCGACCTGATCGGCCTCGTCGTCAGCGACGAGGAGGACGGCACGATCTGGCTGCGCGGGCTCGAGGAAGGCTGTCACCACAGCCTGGTCCTGAAGAAGGGCGATCCGGCCAGCGAGCGGGTCGGCTTCCGGGTCCTGACCGAGGAGGATCTGGAGCTGGCGCAGGCCTACTTTGCCGGGGCAGGCTTTCCCGCCGACTGGGTGGAGGTGGCACATCAGGGGCGCACCCTGCACACCGTGGACCCGGCCGGGACCCCGCTCGAGTTCTGCGCCGTCATGGAAACCAGGCCGCGCCTGTTCCACCATGTCGAGATCCACAAGGGCGCGTGCGCGCAGAGGCTGGACCACGTCCAGGTGGTGACGCCGGAGGTGCAGTCCTGCCTCGACTTCTACAGCGCGATCGGCTTCCGGCTTTCCGAGTACGTCGTCGACCACGCCGAGAATCCCGTGATGGTGTTCCTGCAGCGCAAGGGCAACCCGCATGACGTGGTGTTCGCCGACGGGCCGGGGCCGCGCCTGCATCACGTGGCCTACACCGTGCCGGAAACGCAGAACCTGATGACGGCGGCGGACCTGTTCGTGCGCGCCGGCTTCGGCGAGCAGGTGGAGTTCGGTCCGGCCCGCCATTTCAGCCCCGGTCTCGCCCGGTTCCTCTACCTGCGCGATCCGGACGGTCATCGCGTCGAGCTGTTCCCGAGCCACTACCAGACCATCGACATCGAGGACGCGCCGTTGCGCTGGCAGGCGCCGGAGTTCCGGATCGGCGGCTGGCAGAACCCGCCGCGGCGGTGGTTCGACGAGGCCAGCGCCTTCGGCGCACGCTGAGCGGCAACCCGGATCGACGGAGACCTGACTTGAGACTGATCAGCTTCCTGCACGATGGCCGGCCGCGATGCGGCATACGCGACGGCGAGGCCGTCAGGACCTTCACCGACGGCGAGACGCTGCAGGACGTGCTGCAGGACGCGGTGACGCGGCAGCCGACCGGCCCCGTGCTCGCGCTGGACGGGTTGCGGCTGCTGCCGGTGATCCCGAACCCGGGCAAGATCATCTGCATCGGGTTGAACTACCGGGATCACGCGAAGGAGGGCGGCAACCCGATCCCGGACTATCCGGCGGTGTTCCTGCGCACCACGACGTCCCTGGTCGCGCACGGTCAGCCCATCCTGCGGCCGCCGGCGTCGGACAAGCTCGACTTCGAAGCCGAGCTGGCGGTGGTGATCGGACGGCCCGCCACGCGGGTGACGGCCGGCCGGGCGCTGGATCACGTGGCCGGCTACGCCTGCTTCAACGACGGCTCGGTGCGCAACTACCAGCGCAAGTCGA
>CAXUCM010000148.1:0-8252 GCA_964249315.1 uncultured Acetobacteraceae bacterium
ACCTGATCCTGCTCGTCACCTGGGACGAGCTCTCGCCCAGCCAGGCCGGCCGCGCCGCCTGCGCGAGCGTCTCGGCGAGATCCTCGCCGTGATCGGAAGCGAGGCGCTCGCCGACCACCCAGAGTTCGGCCTCCGCCACCGAGCGCATCGCCTCGAGCAGCTCGGGGTAGCCTTTGTGCCGCACCAGCCGCGACACCGCGATCACCACGACGCGCCCCGGCGGCACGCCGAGCGTCTGCCGCACCGACTCGCGCAGCGCGGGGTCCGGCCGGAAGCGGGCCGGGTCGCGGCCGTTGCCGAGCGCCACCGGGTCCGGGTGAAGGTGGCGCCGGCGCGCATCGGCGGCCTCCTCGAGGGAGACCGTGAAGTAGCGGTCGGTCAGCCGCCCGGCCAGCCATTCCAGCGCCAGGGCGGCGAGCCGGCGCGCGCGCGAGCCGGGCTGGTTGAACAGGAAGCCGTGGCAGGTATAGGCGACGATGCGCACGCCGCAGAGCCGTGCCGCCAGGCGCGCGAGCAGGCCGCTGATCGGCATGTGCGCGTGCACGAGGTCGGGCCGCTCGTCGCGGATCAGCCGGCACAGCGCCACGAAGGCGCGCAGCTGCGCCGACGGCGAAAGCCGACGCGCCATCGGCAGCGGCACCACGCGGAACCCCTCCGCGCGCGCGACCGCCAGCAGCGGCCCGTCGGCGCAGGCGCCGACCACCTCGTGGCCGCGCGCGCGCAGCTCGCGCATCAGCGGCAGCAGGAAATGCCGCAGCGAGAAATCGACGTTGGTGACTTCGAGGATCTTCACGCGAACCGGCGGCGGTCACGCCTCCAGGCGGGTGATCGCCCAGCGCACGACCTGCGGCTCGCCGGCGATGGCCTCGGCGGCCGCATCCGAGCCGGGTGCGGGGGGTGCTGCGGTGACCGCGAGCTGGCGGGTCACACGCGGCGCGCCGGCCCCCAGATAGATGCTCTCGTCGATCGCGACCGTGCCGCCCTCGGTGCGAAAGCGCCAGGCAGCCCCCGAGGCGAGCGTCAGCGTCACGCTGCCAGGCTCGGCATCGTGCTTCGCGGTCACGTCCGGGTGCAGGTGGAAGCGTACCACGAAGGCAAGCGGCTTGGCCGCCTCGACGAAGTCCTCGCCGCGAATGTCCTCGCCGCTCTCGGCCACGTAGAGGCGGCGCCGATGCACCGCACCGAACGCCGGCTTGTAGCCGTCATGACTGAGATCGAGCCAGTGCGCGCCGCCGGACTGCTTGTGGTCGATCTCGACGCGGGACGGCCTGCGACTGATGCCGCCGGGCAGCTCCGGATGCGCGGCGCCCGAGCCGGCGAACTCCGAGGAAGAGCGGTCGCCGATCCCCAGCACGGAGTGCGCCGCGGTGCTGCGCAGCGCCTCCCGCCAGAGCGGGATCATGCCGGCGCCGCAATTGACGATCAGCCGCTCGCGACCGATCGACAGCTCGAACGACAGGGTCCCGGCATGGGCCAGGAGGTCGTAGCCGGACGGCGCCGGCGGTCCGGCATCGACGAACAGCAGGCTGCGTCCGACCTGCAGCCGCAGGAAGCCACCCTCCGGCAGCGCCGCCTGCACCGAACGGCCGCGCGCCGCATGCCCCAGCACCAGGTCGATCAGGGCGGGGTTCTCCTCCTGGGTGCCGTTGAACAGAGCGAGGCCGCCATCGCCGTGACGCAGCGCGCGCAGTGCGGGGGTCATGCGGTCGAGGGACGCGGCCAGCGCCAGCGGCGGGGCGATCTGGCCGGTCTGCATCAGCGCGCGCATCTCGGCAAGCTCGCGCAGGGCGACGAGGTGCGCGCCCGGGCTGCGCTCGACATGGCAGCCATCGAGCAGCACCTGCCGGCCGATCTCGGCGGCAATATGGCGCATGTAGCGGGTCAGCAGGTGGTTCTGCTCGGGCATCGCCACGGCGCAGGCGAGCAGGCCCTTGTAGGCGGTCAGCGCGCGATGATCGTGCGTCGGGCAGGGCACCAGGGCGGCCAGCGAGCGCGCGTCGAGCAGCAGCCGCGCCATCAGCCGCTGCTTGAAGGCATCGTCGGCGGAGGCGGCGAAGAAGTCGTAATGCGAGAGCCAGGCGGTCACCCGGGCGCCGATCACGTCGGGCGCGCGCGCGAGCGGGTCGCTGCCCGGCCGCGCCAGCCAGTCGGCGACCAGCGTGCGGGCGCGCAGCCGGGCGCCGTCGGTGCCGAGCGCGCGCAGGTCGCGCAGCCAGGTGAAGCCCTGCGCATGCGCCCGCGGCAGCGGGGCGGCGTGGCCGTCGCCCACCGGTTCCGACCAGCCGCCCGGGTGCAGCGGATGGATGATGCCGCAGAACAGCAGCTGGCCCTTCATCAACCGTGCGCCGAGCGCCGGGTCGCCCGGCCAGAGATCGCGGATCGTCTGCTGCGGCGCGTCCGGCACGCGGCCCATGCCGAGCGAGCTGGCGAGCCCCGGCAGGCGCGCGAACGAAAGCCGCGCATCCAGCGTCCAGCGCCGCATGTCGATCATGCAGCACCGCCGCGCAGCGAGGCGATCGCGGCGCCGTAGTCGGCGGCGGCGAAGATCGAGGTGCCGCCGACCATCACCGTCGCACCCGCCGCGATGCAGCGTGCGGCGGTGCCGGCGTCGATGCCGCCATCGACGCCGATCGGCGAGCCCAGGCCGCGCTCGTCGAGCATCGCCCGGATCCGTGCGATCTTGGGCAGCATGCCGTCGATGAACTTCTGGCCGCCGAAGCCGGGATTGACCGTCATCACCAGGACCATGTCGGCAATCTCGAGCACTTCGGCGATCGCCTCTGCGGGCGTTGCCGGGTTGAGCGCGATTCCCGCCTTCACGCCGAGCGACTTCACCGTCTGCAGCGAGCGATGCGTGTGCGGGCCGGCCTCGATATGCAGGTGGATGTGCGAAGCGCCCGCCTGCGCGAACATCGCCAGGTACGGATCGACCGGCGCCAGCATCA
Source organism: uncultured Acetobacteraceae bacterium (assembly GCA_964249315.1). Taxonomy (GTDB): domain Bacteria; phylum Pseudomonadota; class Alphaproteobacteria; order Acetobacterales; family Acetobacteraceae; genus Lichenicoccus. The sequence continues at coordinate 2,946 of CAXUCM010000148.1, forward strand.
GGTGCACGTCGAAGGCAAGCCGGCTCCTGGGACGCAGCGCCTGCACCAGCTGCGCGCCGAACGACAGGTTCGGGACGAAATGGCCGTCCATGATGTCCAGATGCAGCCAGTCGGCTCCGGCCGCCTCGACGGCGGCGACTTCCTCGGCCGCGCGCGAGAAATCGGCGGCCAGCAGACTCGGGGCCACGATGATGCCGGATGCGGGTTTCATGGATGGCTTCTAGCAGGAACCGCCGAATTTGATACAACAGCCGTCGCTTCATGATTTCCGCAGCCTGGCGGCGAAGAACCCGTCCATGCCGCCATGTTCGGGCCAGAGGCCCGGATGCGTTCGCAGGAAACCCCGCTCGGTGCGGGCTTGCGGCAGCACCGCGAGCTCCGCCTCGCTGAACGGCTCGAGCCGCAGGCCGGACGCAGCCCCGCGCAACAGCCCGGAGACCAGCGCCGCGTCGATGCGCGCCTCGCCCTCCTCGCGCTGCATCGAGCAGACCGCGTAGATCAGCCGGCCGCCGGGCACCAGCATCCCTGCCGCCGCCTCGATCAGCCGGTCCTGCAGCGCCTGCAGCGCCACCAGGTCGGCAGGCCGGCGCGAGCGCAGCACGTCGGGGTGACGGCGCACCGTGCCGGTGGCGCTGCACGGCGCATCCAGCAGCACCGCATCGAAGCCGAGCTCGGGCCGCCAGCGGGTCGCGTCGGCCTCGATCACCGTGGCCGTCAGCCGCAGCCGTTGCAGGTTGTCGCGCAGGCGCCGGGCGCGCACCGGATCGCGGTCGAGCGCGGTCACCTCGGCGCCCGCCGCGACCAGTTGCGCGGTCTTGCCGCCGGGCGCGGCGCAGAGATCGGCGATGCGCTCCCCGGCCTGCGGCGCCAGCAGGCGCACCGGCAGCGTCGCGGCGGCATCCTGCACCCAGAACGCGCCCGCCTCGTAGCCGGGCAGCTCGGCGACGCGGGTGCCCGCCGGCAGCCGCACGCTGCCGTTCGGCAGGCGCAGGCCGGACGCAGGCGTATCCGCATCGTGGCGGAGCGTCAGGTCGAGCGGCGCCTCCTCGCGGATCGCCTCTGCGATGCGACGCGCATCGCGGCCCCAGGAGGCCCACAGCCAGGCCGGCACGTCGAGCCGCGCCTGGTCCAGCCCCTCCAGCGCCTCCGCGCCGCTCCGCGCGAGCCGGCGCAGCACCGCGTTGACCAGGCCCGCGAACGGCGCCAGGCGGCGTCTGCGGGCGAGGTCGACGATGGTGCCGACCGCCGCATGCGGCGGCGTCTGCAGGAACAGCAACTGCGCCGCGCCGAGCCGCAGCAGGATCCGCACCGGCGCCGGCGGCGCGCGGCTCAGCAACGGTTCCAGCACCGCATCCAGGGTGCCGAGCCGACGCAACACCATCGCCGCCAGCCGGTGCGCCGCCGCCCGGTCCCGCGCCGGGACCGCGGCGGGCGCCTGGTCGAGCGCCTCCTCCAGGCTGCGTCGTCGTTCCAGCACCGCGTCCAGGATGTCGTAGGCGATGTCGCGGGTCGGATCGCGCCAGTCCGTCGCCCGGTTCGCGGTGTGCTCCGTTGACACTCTGTTCATGCTTGCAGGTTACGATCCTCGCCAGCTGATGGCACGTGGCCGGGTCGCAGACCAGAGCGGACGCGCAGGTCCGTGGCAAAGGAGAGGTTCGGCGATGGCGTCTTCGCCTGCCAGCATCGAGTGGCATACCGTGCGCGAGCCGCCGCAGCCGGCACCGCGCTGCGTCTCGCTGCCGTTCACCGGGCCGGCGCTGGGCAGCATGCGCGTGCGCTGCGCACGGCAGGGCGGCCTCGAGATGCTGCTCGGCAATCCCGGCGGCGGCCGCGGCATCTACATCGCGCGCTGGGCGGCGCTGCGCGACTACGCCGCCCCCAGCCTGCACGACATCCTGCTGGCAGAGCGGCTCGCCGCCGGCCTTGCCCGAGGCGAGGCGCCCTGCCCGGCTGCGGTCCAGGCCGCCGCGATCTCGGTCGCGGCGACGGGCCATGCCGGGCGCCGCGTCGCGCAGGCGGCGCAGTCAGCGCCGGCGGCGGCGCCGCGCGGCCGTCGCCCCCAGCGCGCCCCCCACCGGCGGGGACACGCGCGTGCGCGGGGGCGGGCCGGCAGCCGCTCCGCGCTGAACGATCCCTGGTCGACGCGTCCGCAGGAAGACGGCGGCTGGCTGGCAGCGGCGCCGGCACTGCTCGCCCGCCACCTGCCGCGATCCGCGACGCGCCTGCAGGACGCGTCCTGGCAGCCGGGCGAGATCGCATCGACGATGGCGACGATCGCGACCCTGGCTTGGCCGATCGGCGCCGGGCCCTGGGCGGAGCGGGCCAGGCTGCCGCGCGTGCTCCAGCTGCTGCGCGCCCCAAGCCGCGAGCCAGCCAGCCTGCAGGAGGCGAAGCTGGACCGCCTCGTGCAGGCCGAGACGGCGCTGCGCCACGCGCGTGCGCTGCTGGCCGATCCGCTCGCCCTGCTGTCGGCCTGGCGCGAGGACGAGGCCGGCACCCGCCACCTGCTGGAGCAGCCGCACTGGCTGCTGGATGGCTGGGACCGGCTCTGCCTGCTGGAAGGCGATAGCGGCGCCACCACCGCGCTGCTGCAGATGCTGCTGTACGACGCCGACAGCGACAGGACGCTCAAGCAGGCCGAGCTCGGCCCGGCCGGCACGCTGGCGCTGTATGCGGCTGCCACCGGCTTCGACATGCTGCTCCGCAACGAAGGCCTGCGCCGGCGCGAGCTGCAGTTGCACGACCCCGAGGCCTCTGATGTCTGAGCGCAGCTCCGAGACCGGGCCTGGCCAGGCCGGCCCTCCCATCGGCGCCGCCGCGATCCGCGACCTCGCCCGCGACCTGCGGGAGGCCAGCGACAGCGCGATCCTGCGGGTCACCGGCGTGATCGACCAGTTGCCCGAACGCGGCGACACCGACCGCCTGCTGGAAGGCCTGCGCCCCAGGCTCGGCCACTTGCGGCCGAAACGGGCGCTCAATCTCAGCCGCGCGCTGTTCCTGCCGATGGACCCGATCATCGTGCCGGCGGCCGGATGGCGCGGCCGCGACGGCACCATCCCGCGCACGCTGATCGCGCCGGTATGCAGCTGGGTGCAGCAGAGGCTGCCGGATGCACGAGGCGTGCAGGACCGCCTCGCCGCGGGCCACGCGCCGGAGCCGAAACTCTGGCAGGACGCCGCCCGCATCCTGGCGGACGACGCGCCGCCCGATGCCTGGAGCCTGCCCGAGTTCCAGAGCCGCACCGGCATCCGGCCGAAGGCGTTGCCGGGACTGCTGGCGGCGATCCGGCTGGTGTTCGCGCATGCCGACCTGTTCGAGCCGACCAGCCGCTCCCAGCTGGCCGATCCAGCGCAGGTGCGGACGCTGCTGCTGGACGCGGCACGATCGGGGCCGACGGGCTGGAGCGTGGCGCTCGCGTTGCTCTTCGAGCAGAGTACCGCCCCGGCCGGCCTGATCGAGACCGTGCTGGCGGTCGCCGCCGGTATGCCGATCGCCAGCCAGCTCGGCGAGAGCCTGCACCACGTCGTCGCCGCCACGGTCGACAAGCTGGACCGGGCGGCGCCGAGCACGGCCCTGAGCGATGCAGCACTCGACGCGCAGGCCCTGCGCGTCGCCCGCCTGGCCGGCTTCAGCGCGCTGCAGGGAAACCTGGTCGGCCTCTCCCGCAGCCTGGCGCGACGCCGGCAGGAGGCGGCCGAGGAATGCTCGGCACAACTTGCCGCCGGGCTAGAAGACGCCGCCGCGGCCGCGTCGCCGGTCGACCCGGCGACGCCCGAGGCGCAGCAGGACGCGGCCGAGCGCCTGGAGAGCCGCCTGCAGGCGCTACGACGGCTGGAGCTGGCGGCACGGCCGCTGGGCGACGCGCCCAAGCGCGAGGCGCTGCTGGCGCGGACGGCGGCGGCCTATGGCGGCAAGGATGCACCGGCCTGGCTGACCCCGGCCGACCGGATGCGCTGCTGCGAGATCCTGGTCGGTGCGGAAGCGGCATTGCGACTGGCGGGAGAGTCGTAGCGGGCCGCGCGGCGCACATGATCGATACCAAACGACTTTGAACAGAACCCGAGAAAGGCCAGGGCTCTGCCCTGGACCCGCTCAAGGCTTAGCCTTGAGAATCCAATGACCTTGATAAATGGTTTTCAAACGCCTGGCGTTGGGTTGAGCCGCAACGTTCGGAGATGCCGTAATTGCCGGACCCGAGCGAGGTGGATTATCAGCAAGGCGTCGCGATCCTGATGACGGTCATCGTGATCTTTTTCCTACCAGCGGTGGCTCTCCTTAAACACGGTTTGCAAACATGGGCTTTTGGTCTGACCTCAATTCCTTATATTTTCCTTTTGGTCACCTCGCCGGTCTGGTGGTGACCGCTTGTCTTGTTTTTGGGTTGAGACGTCGACGACGCACTCGCCTTCAGCTTCTTATCAAACGCCGCTTCGTCATCGTCACATCCCAAAGCGCGGGCGGTTTTGACCAAGCGAGCATGTTGATCTTGTGGTTCCTTACTCTTGTCTGGCTTGAACGGTGGCATTACGGGATCGCGATGAGGCGTGGCTCAAGAGTATTGTAGCCAATGCTTCTTTTCTGCCACGGCGATAAGGAGGGTAATCTAGAAAGTGTTGTGTACTTTCTGGGTGGCTTGATTCATATCGGAGGGCATGACGAATGCCCTTAGGGCCATATCCCTCTGACGTTTCCGACGACGAATGGTCGTTGGTGGTTCTACCTGACGCTGATTCGGGAGGACGCGCCGCAGCGCCAGCATGCCCTGCGCGAGTTGTTCAACGCCCTGCGCTACGTGGTTCGATATTGGATCGTCTGGCGCGCCATGCCGAACGACCTGCCTCCATGGGCGGCGGTCTACTAGCAGACCCAGCGCTGGCTGCAGGCCGGGATGCTTCGAAGCGCTGGTGCACGATCTCCGCGCCGTGCTGCGGATGGCTGCAGAGCGCCCTCCTGAGCCGACAGAGGCGATCATCGACAGCCGTACTTTGGGTCGACGCCGGAGGGCGGGCCACGTGCGGGCTACGATGGTGCCAAGCGCAAGCGCGGCTCCAAACTGCACCTGGCGGTAGACACGCTCGGACATCTGCTCGCCCTGGATGCCGTCGCCTTGTCAAAGACGACGAGCTATGCTGCGACTTTTGCAGGTCTCGTCGTTTGGCGAGCATCATTCGGCTTCCCGCGAACCTGCCTCTCCGAAATCCGCTTCGCGGCTTGATCGCTTAAAGCCCAGCCTTCGGAATCCATCTGCTCTTAAAAAGGTTTCCAAAGGCGAGCCTTTGGCGATCGAGCCGCGAAGCGGATCGATGG
>CAXUCM010000148.1:8262-8705 GCA_964249315.1 uncultured Acetobacteraceae bacterium
CTCCTGAGCCGACAGAGGCGATCATCGACAGCCGTACTCTGCGCTCGACGCCGGAGAGCGGAACCCGTGCAAGCTATGACGGCGCCAAGCGCAAGCGTGGATCCAAGCTGCACATGGCGGTCGATACCCTCGGTCATCTCCTGGCCCTCCACGTCACTCCAGCCAACCACGATGATCGCGCTCAGGTGGGCCGCTTGGCCGAGGCAAACCAGATCGCGACCGACCAGATGCCGTCGCCTCGTCAAAGACGACGAGCGCTATGCTGCGACTCTCGTAGGTCTGCACGTCATCGCATTCGCGTGTTTCATGATAAAGCAAGCTGCTCTACTCGCCACAAGTGTATAACACCCTCTAATCTTACTGTGTCATAAATTTGTTGCGGCGGTTCGTCGACGTATGTGAGTGGATGGAGATTCTGACTCGTGGAGGCGGCGGGTGGTGGA
>CAXUCM010000149.1:0-5449 GCA_964249315.1 uncultured Acetobacteraceae bacterium
CGCCTCGCTCGGGCTCATCACCTGGACCGGTGGCCGACGCCTGATCCATGCCGAAAGCGGCCTCGAGCCCGATCTCGAGCAAACCGCCACGGCTCAGCCGCCGAATCCGCCGGCCGTGACGGCGTGAGCGCAGACTGCCGGGACATTGGGATCATCGTTGATGCGAGCGCTTCGAGGAGCGGGGTTTGGGGGGCGGGGGTTACGGGCGGCCGCGCCCCGGATGCCGAGCCGTCACGGGCGCTGGCCCGCGCGGTGTTCAACTGGTCGCTGGTGCATGGCTTCGCGATGCTGCTGATCGACGGGCGGCTGGACGGGATGCTGGCGGCCGCCGGCGAGAAGGCAAGCAGCGAGGCGCTGCTCGACGGCGCCTTCGATGCCGGCTTCGAGGGCACCTGATACCCGCCCGCCGAGGTCGGGGCTCCGCCTTCGGAAACCTCTTGGTCATGGATTCTCAAGGCTGAGCCTTGAGCGGGTCCAGGGCAGAGCCCTGGCCTCGGCGCCTCACACGCAGGCCTGATCCGGCGCCAGCAGGCGTGCCAGCCGGTCGTACTCGGCCACGGTCAGCGTCTCCGCCCGCCGGCGCGGATCGATCGCGGCGCGTCCCAGCAGCGCCTCGCCGCCGAGCGGCCGCAGCGAGGCGCGCAGCATCTTGCGCCGCTGCCCGAACGCGGCCGCGGTCAGCCGCTCCATCGCCGCGAACAGCGCCTCCGGCGGCTGCTCGGGATGCGGCACCAGGCCGATCACCGCGGAGACCACCTTCGGCGGCGGCGAGAACGCGCCGGGGGGGATGCGCATCAGCATCGCCGTCGCCGCACACCATTGCGCCAGCACCGAGAGCCGGCCGTAGGCCTCGGTGTCGGGGGCCGCGCAGATCCGTTCGGCCACCTCGAGCTGGAACATCAGCGTCAGCCGCTCCCATCGCGCCGCCTGGCGCAGCCAGCCGACCAGCAGCGGGGTGGCGACGTTGTAAGGCAGGTTGGCGACGATCTGTCGCGGCGCCGGGCAGAGCGCGGCGAGGTCGCGTCGCACCGCGTCCGCCGCCACCAGACGCAGCCGGTCCGGGTGCTCGAGGCGAAGCTCCTCGAGGGCCGCGATCGCGCGCGGGTCGATCTCGACCGCGACGATGCCCTCGGCACGGCCGTCGAGCAGGGCGCGTGTCAGCCCGCCGGGCCCCGGTCCGACCTCGACGACGTGCCGTCCGTCGAGCTCGCCCGCCAGCGAGGCGATCTTCGCGGTCAGGTTGAGGTCGAGCAGGAAGTGCTGGCCGAGCGAGCGGCGCGCATCCAGCCCGTGCCGGGCGATGACCTGCCGGATCGAGACGGTCACGCCCGGATGGCAGCCGCCGCTAGCTCGCCGGCCGCATGTCGATCGAAGCCCGGCGATGCAGGTCGCGGTCGACCTGGCGCGACACCTGCTCGACGCGCTCGTTGAGCAGCTGGTCGGCGATCTCGTCGGGGGACTGGTCGGCGAGGTTCTTGGTGTCGCGCGAGCAGACCATGATCACGGCGATGCCGTCGCTGGAGACCAGCGGCTTGGTCGCCTGGCCCGGTCGGAGTGCCGCGATGACGGTGCGCATCTGCGGGTTGAGCTGTTCGAGCTGCACCGTGCCCGGATTGGCCGGACGGACGCTGCCGGCGGCGGCGTTGGCGGTCTCCATGTCGGTGCACGAGGTCGCGCGCGTCGAGATCGCCTGCGCACGTGCCAGCGCCTGCTGCTGCTGCTGCGTCGGCGCCTGCGGGTTGAGCGCGCTGGTGAACGCGATGAAGGCCTGGCGCAGGTTCAGGATGGTGGCCATCTGGCGCCCGATCTCGCGCTTGCCGAGCAGGGTGACGATGTCGTAGCCGCCGCGCACTGCGATCGGGTTGCTGATCGCGCCCTCCGGCATCTGCTGGACGATGGCGAGCACCTCCGGATCGAGCTCGTCCGCCTGCACCCAGCCGAGCCCGCCGCCCTCGAGCGCGGTCTGCGCCTGGCTGAACTGGGCCGCGACGATCGAGAACGGCGCGCCGGCGCGGAGCTGCTTGATCACCGTCTGCGCGAAGGTGAAGGCCTGCTGGCCGTGCCTGGGATCGTCGACGGCGATGAAGATCTCGCTGATCTCGTATTCCGGCTGGCCGGCCTCGCGCTTGAGGGCGGCCTCGCGCTGCACGATGTCGGCGTTGGCGATGCGCGCGCGCATGCCGAGCTCCTCGCGCAGCACGTGCGTCCAGCCGAGCTGGACGCGGATCTGGTCGATCAGCGTGTTCAGCGACACGCCGTCCTGCTGCAGGTGGTCGCGCAGCATGTTCTGCTTCATGCCGTTGCGCCGCTCGATGTCGCCGATCGCGGCCGCGATCTGCTCCGGGGTGATGACGATGTGCCGCGACTGGATCTCCTGCATGCGCAGCTTCTCGTCGATCAGCTGGCGGGTGATCTGCGGTCGCAGCCGGCCCTGCACCTCCTCGCTGACCGGCAGTCCGGTGGACAGCGCGAACAGCCGCGAGCGGTTGTCGAGGTCGCGACGGGTGATGATGCCGCCATTGACCACGGCGACGATGGCGTCCTCGTCCTGGCTGTTCGCGGCAGCGGACGCCGCCGGTGCGGCGGCATGCGAGTGCGCCGCGGCCAGGGCGGTCCCTCGGCCGGCCGCCGGCGCGAGACAGGCGATCGCCAGTGCTGCGAGGGCGGAGAGGCGCATGGATCGGTTCTTTCGCAATTCGGCAGCCTTTCTGATCTAGCCGTTGACCGGGAAGCTGCCGATCGTCTTGAAGGTGACGGTGAACAGGATCGAGGTGTCGCCGGTGTCGCCGTTGATCGTGGTGTAGCGGCGCACGAACGAGACGTCGAAGATGAAGCAGTCGTTCTCGTAGGCGGCGTTTGCCCCCAGCGCCACGAAGCGGTTGGTGGCGAGGTCGCGCCGGCCGAAGCCGGTGAGGCGGTACTTGCCGAAGCTGCTCGAGACGCCGAGCGTGCCCTCGTTGGACGGCTGGAAATACAGCGGATCGACCTGGCCGAGGCGGTAGTTCGAGTCGTAGTAGTAGTAGATGTCGCGCGAGTTGTAGATGTAGCCGGCGTTCACGCGCAGCAGGTTGGTGCCGGCGCTGACCAGCCCGTCGGCGAACTGGGTCTGTCCGCTCTCATGGTCGAAGCGGCCGCGCGCGGTGAAATCGAGCCAGTTCGCCGGCGTGAAGGCGAGCCGGGCGACGATGTCGGAGGCATGCGTCAGCAGGCCGCTGTCGGGGACCTGGTTCCGGTCGACATGCTCCTGGTAGGACTGGCCGACCAGCGCATCGATCTGCTGGCTGCCGAAGGTCCAGTTGCCGTGCAGCCCGACATTGGCGCGCAGCCCGCCATCGAGGCGGTCGACGCCCTGATGGCGGTTCAGCGAGAACAGCGAGGCGTCGGTGAACTCGTAGGTCAGGCTGTCCTCGTTGGGGATGTTGTCGCGCGAGCTGTTGCCCGAGTTCGGTGCGGCGACCAGCTGGACGATCGGCTCGAGGATCTGGCTGCCGTTCTTCAGGCTGCGCAGGAACGGCCAGTTCATCTTCAGCGCCACGGTCGGCAGCGCCTGGGCGGTGCTCGCCGCGTTCACGGCGGCGTAGTTCGGCGCGAGATCGAGCTTGTGCGCGTTGTACGCCTCCGCATCCACGTGCAGCGTCAGCGTCCAGAGCTGTCCGATCGTGGTCCGGAACGGGCGGTCGTAGTTCAGGCTCAGGCTGCCGCGCTCGTCCGAGGTGCCGTCCGGCCGGTAGACGTTGAAGTCGCTGGTGCCGAGCGAGAAGCGGCCGCCGAGCGCGTCGGGCTCGCCGAAGAAGCTGTACTGGTAGCGCGGCAGCACGAAGGGCAGCTGGCTCTGGTTGATGACGCCGCTGTTGAGGCCCTGGAAGGCGATCGCATCCAGCCGCGAATAGGCGCCGACGCCGTAGCCCTCGACGAAGCCGACGCTGGTCAGCACCTCGGCGCCGTAGCCCGGGATGCGGTAGTCGCGCATGTAGTCCGAGGAGCTGGCGACGTTGGCGGTGCCGCCATAGTGCCAGTTGTCGTTCCAGTCGAAATCGGCGGTGGCGAACAGGTAGCCGGACGCCCCGACGCGGCCGCGATCGGCGGTCGAGGTGCTGCTGACGTAGGGATCCAGCGTGTCGTCGGCGACGCCGCCGGTCACCTTGAAGCGGCCCTCGTTGAAGTCGTTGCGGTAGTTGATGCTGAGCTGCGGCCCGGTGTTCGAGGCGACCAGCGGCACGAAGGTGGCGTCCGAGCGGCCGTTGATCACCCAGTAATAGGGCAGGGTGATGTAGGTGCCGAGATTCTTGTCGTGCGGCGAGATGTCGCCGAGCAGGAAGCCGCTCTGCCGCTTCACCGACGGATCCGGCACCGAGAAGTACGGCAGGTAGCCGACCGGCACGCCGAACATGTCGAGGTAGCTGTCCTCGTACTCGATGCGCTTGTGCTCGAGGTCCTGGGTCGCGGAGTAGGAGCGCAGCTGCCAGAACGGCGCCTGCTCGGGATGCTGCGCGCAGATCTTGCACGCCGTGTAGACCGCCCGCGACATCTGGTTGATCTTGCCGTCGGTGCGCCGGGCGCCGTTCGCGGCGAGCTTGCCGTTCAGCGCCAGGATCGCGCGCATGTCGTCCAGCACCACCTGGCGCATGCCCTGGGTCAGCTCGGCATACTGCGCGAACAGCACCTCCCCGTCCGGCTCGAGGATGGCGACGTGGCCACGGGCGGCGGCGACGTTGGTGTTGCGATCGAAGGTCACCTGGTCGGCGCGCAGCACATGGTCGTTCTGCCAGATCTCGACATGGCCGGTCCAGGTGACCAGGTTCTGCTTGTTGTCGTAGGAGACGCTGTCGGCCTGGAAGGTCACGGGCTCGTTGCGCGAGATCGGCGCACCCTTCGGACGCACCTGTGCGAACGCCGGCCGCCCCGACCAGGTCAGCGCCGCCCCGGTCGCTGCCGCCCCGGTGAGCGCCATGCCGACTCCGAGCAGGGTGCCGCCGCGCGCGAGACGGGACGTGAGCAGGCCGCGCATCAGCCATCCTCCAGGTGAAGCAGCAGGGTGATGGCGAGCAGCAATCCCGCACCGGTCGGCGCCCAGGCCGCCATGATCGGCGGCAGCGCGCCGGAATCGCCGAACTGCTCGGCGACCTTGGAGATGGTGAACAGGGCGAAGCCGGCGATCACGCCGCTGCCGATCATGCGTGCCACGCCGCCGCGTCGCGCCGGGCGCATCGAGAAGCCGGCGGAGACCAGCGCCATGGTGCCGGCGAGCAACGGCAGCGCCAGCAGCGTCTGGAAGTGCAGCCGATGCCGGATCGAGGAGAAGCCGGAGCGTTCGAGCAGCGCGATGAAGCCGGGCAGCGTCCATACCGAAAGCGCGTCGGGGGAGGCGAAGCTCTCCTGCACGCGGCGCACGGTGAGGTCGGTCGGCAGCCCGATCGTGCCGACCGCGACCGGCGTATGGTCGGGCGTG
>CAXUCM010000149.1:5459-8634 GCA_964249315.1 uncultured Acetobacteraceae bacterium
CGGCCAGGAAAGCATTGCCTGCTACACGCAAGATGGCGTGATGCTGCGCGCGCGCGCGAGCAGCCATTGCCCGTGGCCGAGATGGGCGACGGGCGCCTCGATGCGCAGCAGCAGATGGTCGGCGCCGTCGAGGCGGAACACGCTGACCTCGCGCAGGTCGAGCTCGCCGCGGTTCATCCGCACGCGGCGGGCGTGCAGCACCGCGACCCCGCCCGGGACCAGCTCGCGGTCGGATTGCCGCAGCCAGAGCTGGCCGCCGGCGAGGTCCAGCGTGCCGCCGCTGTTGCGCAGATAGAGGTTGTCCATCGCCTCGGCCTGCGCGTACATCGCCGACGAGAGCGGGCTCAGCACCGCGGTCGCGGTCGCGCCGATCAGCAGCGCGCAGGCCAGCGGGGCGGCGAGGAACTGCCAGGCCGAGATGCCCGCCGCGCGTGCGACGATCAGCTCGGAGGAGCGGGTCAGCCGCCAGAAACAGACGATGCCGCCGAGCAGCACCGCGAACGGCAGGATCTCCATGCAGAAGAACGGCAGCCGCAGGGCGGCGATCTGCAGGGCGACGCCGCCGCCGACATCGAGCCGGGTCGCCGCCCGTCGCAGCAGGTCGATGAAGTCGAACAGCGACACCAGGCCGGTCAGCGCCGCGATCATCGCCAGCACCGCGGCGGTGAACTGGCGCGCGAGATAGAGCGACAGGGTGATGGCGACCGGCATGCCGCCGCTCAGGCCGCCGTCGAGGAGGACGAGGCGCGCAGCGCCAGGCGGGTGTCGAGGCGTCCGCGCCCCTGCCGCTCCGGCAGGAACAGCATGCCGGCGCAGACCAATGCCGGCAGCACCGCCTCCAGCCAGATCAGCGGGATCAGTCCCGGCACCCGCGCCGCCACGTTCTGGATCACCAGGCTGGCGGCGAGCAGGGCGACCACCACCAGGATCGCGACCAGCGGCCGGATCGCGCCGCCATGCCGGCTGAAGGCGCCCATCAGCACCGCGACGAGGGCGACCATCGCGAAGGAGAGCGCGGTCAGCGGCGAGGTCACCCGCCGGTGCGCCTCGACCAGCAGCTTGCCGCCGTCGCGCGCGGCGACCGTGCGCGGATCCGGGTTGAGCAGCTCGCCGAGCGACATCTCGGCGGAGTCGCGGTAGCGCTGCTCGTCCTTGTTCGAGCCGCCGAGATCGACCGAGTTGCGGCTGAAGGTCAGCACGTTGAGCCGGCCGGTGCTGCGGTCGATCTCCTCGCGCGAGCCGTTATAGAGCACCACGCGCGGGGTGCCGCCGGAGGCGACCAGGGTGCCGCGCTCGGCGAGGATGGTGGCGCGGCTGTTCGCCTGCCGGTCGTCCTCGACCAGGATGCCGTGCAGCGTGCCGTCGCGGTCGCGCGCCCGCACGTAGACCGTCATCGTGTCCGAGATCGGCGTGAACACGCCCTCCTGCAGCAGGAAGGCGGCCATCTTGTTGCGGATCTCGAACTCGTACTCGCGGAACGCGTGATAGCTGACGGGAACGATCCAAAGGTTCAGCACGTAGGCCACCGCCACCGCGATGGCGGTGCAGGCGATCGCCGGACGCGCGATCGCGGAGTCGGGCAGGCCGGCGGCCCGCATCACCGTCAGTTCGCGATCGCCGGCGAGGCGCTGGTAGATGAACTGGACGACCACGAAGGTGGTGATGGGCAGGATCACGGCGACGAAGGAAGGGATCAGCAGGCCGGTGAGCTGCAGGAAGACGCGAAGCGACAGCCCGCGATCGACCACCAGGGCGACGAAGCGCAGCGACTGGGTCAGCCAGATCAGCGCGGCCAGTCCGCCCGTGGTGGCGAGCAGGGCGGCGAGCAGCTGGCGCAGCACGTACCGATCGAGCCTGGTGGCGTATAGCGCAGTCATGCTCCTCTCTACCCTCCCGCGTGTCCGCGCAAAAGGGCGGCCGATTGGCTGAGGCCGGCGCCGAGGACGACCTCGCCCGCCACACGCGCCTGCACGGGCCGGTGTCGGAGTGCCCGCTGGTCGAGGGCCGGGTCGAGCTGCTCGCTTCCGGCGCGGCCGCGATCTCGGCGATCCTGGATGCGATCGAGGCCGCGTCCGACCACGTCCACCTCGAATACTACACCGTCGAGGACGTGGTGCTCGACGGCCGCTCGCTGTTCGCGCTGCTCGCGCACAAGGCGCGGTCCGGGGTCGAGGTCGCGCTGATCTGGGACGCGGTCGGCTCGACGGAAACGCCCGATCCGCAGTTCGACCGGCTGCAGGCGTCCGGCGTGCGTCTGCTCGAGTATCACTCGGTCAACCCGTTCCGGCGCTACTTCAACATCAGCGTCAACGATCGCGACCATCGCAAGCTCGCCGTGATCGACGGCGCGATCGGCTTCCTCGGCGGCGTCAACCTGTCCAAGGTCTACGAGACCCCGGAACGCGTCGGCCGCGGCCGTCGTCCCGATCAGGCGTTCTGGATCGACTGTGCGGTGCGCATCGAAGGGCCGGCGGTGGCCGAGATCCAGAAGCTGTTCCTGCAGACCTGGCACGGCCAGGGCGGCGATGCGGCGCCGTTGCGCGTTGCGGCTGCGGCCTGCCCGACGGGCACGCAGACGCTGCGCATCGACGGCAGCGCCCCGCGGGAGCGGCGCCCGCTCTACAACGCCGCGTTCCAGGCCGCCGTCGGCGGCGCGCGACGGCACATCCTGCTGGCGACCGGCTACTTCGTGCCGACCCGTCGCGAGCTCTCCCTGCTCGCCGTCGCCGCTGCGCGCGGGGTTGCCGTCGACCTGCTGCTGGCCGGCTACAGCGACGTGCCGTCGGCGGTGCACGCGGCACGCGCGGCCTACGGCGAGCTGCTGCGCGCCGGCGTGCGCATCCACGAGGTGGAACGCGGCATGCTGCACGCCAAGGTCGCCACCATCGACGGGGTCTGGACCGCGATCGGTTCGTCGAACCTCGATCGCCGCTCGGTCTACTTCAACAACGAGATCGACGCGATCGTGCTCGGCGCGGGCACGGCGGAGCCGGTGGCGGCGCTGCTGCGGGCCGAGATCGTCCGGGCCGGACGGGTCACCCTGCGCGACTGGCAGCACCGGTCGCTGCGCGAGCGCGCGCTGGAACTGTCGACCCGTCTGTATCGGCCGCTGCTCTAGTGAAGCAAGGCCAGGGGTTTCACCCCTGGACCCCGATCAAAGGCGGAGCCTTTGAAA
>CAXUCM010000150.1:0-4997 GCA_964249315.1 uncultured Acetobacteraceae bacterium
CGCCGCCGCCAACCAGGCGCAGGCCCAGGCTCTGTCGGCGCTCGGCGGCAAGCCAGACGGCGCGCGCCGGATCGGTGCCGTTGAGCTCCTCGAGCAGCACCCCGTCGAGCGGCGGCAGCGCGGCGCCCCCGCGCCCCGGCGCGCCGGCCTGGGCGATGACATGGTTGACGTTGGCGTTCAGCAGCCGCTCCGCATCGACCACGGTCAATGCCGGGCGCAGGAACAGCGCATGCCGCTCGACGCTGATCAGCGGCGCCCCGACCGGCGCCAGCGCATCGAGCAGCCGGTGGATCTCCTGTCGCAGCGAGGCGCGCGCCTGCTCTTCCGAACGCCGGCTCCACAGCATCTCGGCCAGCTTGGAGCGCAGCACCGGACGCCGCGCCGACATTGCCACGATCGCGAGCAGGCCCCGCGTCTTGCGACCCGGCGGCAGCACGTTCTCGTTGTCGAGGGTCAGCGCCTGCATCGGCCCGACCAGCTGCAGGCGCAGCAGGGACGGATCGGACTTGGTGATCCCGGGACGTGCGTAGTCGGACATCTGGCATCCTACCCGGATTCGGGCCGCATCGGCGCCGCACAACCTCGCATGCTTGCCGCCTTGACCGTTACAATCGCATTACGCGCGTTCGTGATCAACTATTCCCGCATGGCGCGACCGCTCCTGCCGGGTGGCTGCCACCGCCAGGCCGAGCGCGATCGCCTCCACCGCGGCGCCGAGCCAGGGCAGCGCCGCGTAGCTCGCGACCGGATCGCGGAGGCGCAGCAGGGCAAGGCCGCCGAGCCATGCCCCGAGCGCGTTGCCCAGGTTGAAGGCACCCTGGTTCAGCGTCGACGCCAGGTTGGGCGCATCGCTGGCCTGCTCGACGACGCGGAGCTGCAGCGGCGGCACCAGGGCGAAGCAGACCACGCCCCAGACGAACAGCATCGCCATGGCGGCACGCCCGTACGGCAGGATCACGGCGAAGCCGCACAGCACCAGGATCAGCAGGCACAGCGTGCCGATCACCGAGGGCAGCAGGCGCCAGTCGGCGAGCCGGCCGCCGAGCAGGTTGCCCAGCGTGATCCCGGCGCCGAACAGCAGCAGCGCCACCGTCACCGCGTGCGGGCGCAACCCCGAGACGTGCTCGAGGATCGGCGTGATGTAGGTGAACACGCTGAACAGGCTGGTCGAGCTGACGATGCTGATCGCCATGGTCAGCAGCACCTGCGGCCGTCGCATCACGCGGAACTCGGCCATCAGCCGCACCGGCGGCATCGCCTCGCCGCGCGGCAGCCAGGCCAGGATGGCGAGCCCGGCCAGCACCCCGATCGCGCCGACCGCCCAGAACGTCGCCCGCCAGCCGGCCGCCTGGCCGAGTGCGGTGCCGAGCGGCACGCCGAACACGTTGGCCAGCGTCAGCCCGGCGAACACCAGCGCCAGCGCCTGGGCGCGCCGGTGCCGCGGCACCTGGTCGGCGGCGACGATCGCGGCGATGCCGAAGAAGGCGCCGTGGCAGAACGCGGTCAGCAACCGCGCCAGCATCAGCAGCGCGTAGCCGGGTGCGACGGCGCAGCACAGGTTGCCGGCAATGAACAGGCCCATCAGCACCAGCAGCGCGGTCTTGCGCGGCAGCCGCGACGTTGCGACCGCCACGATCGGCGCGCCGACGGTCACTCCGAGCGCGTATCCCGAGACCAGCAGTCCGGCGCGCGGGATCGACACGTGCAGGTCCGCCGACAGCTCCGGCAGCAGCCCCATGATGACGAACTCGGAGGTGCCGATGCCGAACGAGGCGATCGCGAGCGACAGCAGGGCGAGGTTCATGCCGCGAGCCTGACCCGCGCGCCGGATCAGGGCAAGCCGGGCACGGTCGCATGCCGCTTCCGGCGTGTTCATCAACGGCATGACCGCGTCGGACCCGCGCTGGCCGATCGGCGGCGTGCGACGCAGCGGCCATGGCCGCGAACTGTCGCATATCGGCATACGCGAGTTTCTCAACGCGCAGGCGGTTTCGGTTCAGGGTTGAAGGTTGGGGCTCCGCCCCAAGCCCCGCCAAAGGCTCGCCTTTGGAAACCTCTTGTAAATGGATTCTCAAGGCTTCGCCTTGAGCGATTGAGCCGCGAAGCGGATCAATGGGCAGAGCCCTGGCCTATCAGAACCTTCGCGGCGCGCCGTCATTGCCGCGGTCGCGCATGTCGGCGCCGGCTTCGCCGTCCTCCGGGTCGGAGTCCGACAGCGTCTCCATGTTGGTGGAGTGGTCGCCGCCATGCGCCTCGATCTCCCGCTCGCGCGGACCGGCCAGACGGTCGATGCGGTGCAGCGCCGGAAAGTGTGCCTCCTCGGCGGTCTTGCGGGCGCGCTCGGTGGCCGCCTCCCACGAGAGTGGTGCACCCTCGGCGTCGGTCAGGCGCGCGTTCGACTCGGTGTGATGCGCGTCGAGGGCGACGATCTCGATCATCACCTGACGCGGATTGTCCTCCTCGAAGCGACGCAGCAGCACGAGCGCCGGGCCGTCGGGCAGCGGGTCGTGCGGGGCGAGGTCGATGATGCGGGTCATTGCCGTCTCCTGATCCTGACAGGGAACGGGCGGCGTCGCGCGCGGTTCAGCTCCCCGGTGCAACGATCATGCAGGCCATGTCGTGCCGGGCCAGCGCGTCGCAGGCGGCGGAAGCATCGGCGCGGCCGAGCCCGGCGAGCCGGGCGCGGTACAACACCGTGCCGCCGAAGCGGCTGGTCGGCTCGATCAGGCTCTGGCTGGCGGCCAGCGCCGCGCCGGCGGCGCCGCGCGCCATGGTGTCGGCGAAGTGCGCCTGATCCGGCGAGTTGTAGGCGCCGACCTGGATCGACCAGGCGCCGGCTTGCGGTGCCAGGGCCGGTGCCAGGGCCGGTGCCAGCGCCGGTGCCGGCGGGGGCTCGGCCTCGGTCTGAGGCTGCGGCGGCGCCGGCGCGCAGGGCGAACCCGGGTCGTAGGCGGCGTCGGCATCCTGGACGCAGTCGGCGTGCCGCGGCGGCGCCGGCCGCACGTAGGAGGCCAGTCGCACCGGCGCCTGCACCGGCGTGCTGCTCGCGGCATAGGCCGAAAGCGGCCCGCTCATCGCCAGCTCGCCGCCGAGGTTGGGCGCGATCGCGGCGACGTAGTCCACCGTCTCGTTCGGCAGCGGTCGGCCGGTGTTGAGGTAATCGTCCAGTCGCTGCGGACCGGCATTGTAGGCGGCGAGAAACGCGGGTGCGCCGTAGCGGCCATACATCAGCCGGATATAGGCGGTGCCGGCGAAGATGTTGTCGTGCGGCTCGTACGGGTCGTCGCCGAGGCCGTTCTGCGCCTGCATGTCGGCATAGGTCTCCGGCATCAGCTGCATCAGTCCCATCGCTCCGGCAGCAGAGACGATGGGCCGGCCGTAGCGATATTCGTGGCCGCCGGATTCCTGCTGCATCACCGCGCGGATCCATTGCTGCGGCACGCCGAAGCGGCTAGCCGCAGCGCGGACGTAGGGACGCCATGGATCGCCCTGCGGTCCCGGCTCCGGATAGTCGGTGCGTCCGGGTCCGTAGGCGACGCGTCCGCCGCCGGCGCAGGCCGAAAGCGTGAACAGGACACACAGGAGCACGACCCGGCGCATGACGCCGGATGGTGTCCCAAATCCTTGCCCAGTTGCAACAGAGTTGGGTCAGGGCTCTGCTCCGGCGCCTCCAGGCCCCACACCGCGATCCTGTCAGAAGCCGGCGGACTTGGCCCAGCTGGAGATTGCCGCGTTCGCTGCAGCGGGCTGCTCCAGGATGCTGACATGGGCGGCGTTCGGGATCAGGGCCAGCGTCGAGTTCACAATGCCTGCATGCAGTTGCTGCGCGATCGGGAACGCGTAGACCGAGTCGTCGACGCCTTCCACCACGAGCGTCGGCACCGCGATCGTGGGCAGCAGGGCGGTATAATCCGGCCTCGTGGCGAGCGTGATCGCGCCGTCCTGGGCGCCGCTGACAGAGGCCTCGTCGATGATGTCGTCGACCTCGGTGCCGAATGCCGGATCGTTCAGCAGCGTGTTCCCGGTCAGCAGCATCGGCACGAGGTTCGGCAGGATCGACGGCACGCCCTGCTCGGTGGACTGGACGTAGAAGCCGGCCCACTCGAACTGCTCGATCGTGGAGGCCGCCTTCGGCGTGGTGTCGATCAGGATCATGCCCAGGAAACGCTGCGGCGCCTCGCGATACAGTTCCTGGGTGATCAGGCCGCCCATCGAATGGCCGCCGATGACCGCCTTGTCGAGGCCGAGATGGTTCATCAGCGCCAGCACGTAGGCGGCATAGGTCGCCGTCGAGGGCAGGCCGGTCTGCGGCGAGGAGAGTCCGAAGCCGGGAAGATCGAGCGTGATGATCCGGAACGACGACGAGAGCCCGGTCTGCTGATTCTGGAACAGCGCCCCGTTGAGCGGATAGCCGTGGATCAGGATGATCGGCGTGCCGTGACCGGTATCCTGGTAGAAGATGACCGATCCGAGCGCGGTGAAGCTGCTGCCCTGACGCGTATCGGCGGCGCGGGCCTGCGCTGGTGTCGGCGGCGTCTGAGCGAATGCCGGGACCGGCGGCAGCAGGCCGAGCAGCAGCGGTGTCGCCATCAACAGGTTTCGCATGGATCATTTCCTCGAGGCTGAGCTGCCGGCACAACAAAGGCATGGCGACAAGGTTCTCGATCCCCGCGACGGATTACAAAATGTGAGACGGATGCTCGCAGGTCCGATCGGGAACATCTCGCCGCGGCGCCGCTTTGCACGTCGGACCAGGAGAGTTCGCCATGACCGTCGATCCACGCACCCGCTATCCGCGCCCGCCCTTCGCCGCCGCTCCGCAACCGGCGCCGGGCTCGTCGGCGCGGATGACCCCGGAGCCGAGCTACGGCGAGGACAGCTATGTCGGATCCGGCCGGCTGCAGGGACGGGTGGCGCTGATCACCGGCGCCGACTCCGGCATCGGCCGCGCGGTGGCGCTGGCCTACGCCCGCGAGGGCGCCGACGTGCTGCTGTCG
>CAXUCM010000150.1:5007-8633 GCA_964249315.1 uncultured Acetobacteraceae bacterium
ACGCGGAAGCGGCCGCCGCCTCCGTCCGCGAGTCCGGGCGCCAGGCGATCATGCTGCCCGGCGACATCGCCGATGCGTCGCACTGCCGGGCGCTGGTGCAGGCGGCGATCGACCGCTTCGGCCGGCTCGACATTCTCGTCAACAATGCGGCGACGCAGATCACCCGAACCAGCCTCGACGAGATCAGCGACGCCGAGTGGGAGCGGACCTTCCAGGTCAACATCCATTCCCAGTTCTACCTGTGCAAGGCAGCGCTGCCGCACCTGAAGCCAGGCGCCTCGATCATCAACACGTCCTCGGTCAACGCCAAGCACCCGATGCCGGGCCTGCTGGCGTACTCGGCGACCAAGGCGTCGATCGCCAACTTCACCATCGGCCTGGCGCAGATGCTGGTGGAGCAGGGCATCCGGGTGAACGCCGTGCTGCCCGGGCCGATCTGGACGCCGTTCATCCCGACCGGAATGGAGCCGAAGCAGGTCGAGAGTTTCGGCAGCCAGTCGCCGATGGGCCGTCCCGGCCAGCCCGCCGAACTGGCGAGCGCCTACGTCTACCTCGCCTCCGACGACGCCAGCTTCACCACCGGCGCGCTGCTGCCGGTGCATGGCGGCATGGCGATCTACTGATACCCTAGGAAGGCCAGGGCTCTGCCCATTGATCCGCTTCGCGGCTCAATCGCTCAAGGCTCGGCCTTGAGAATCCGCTTACAAGAGGTTTCCAAAGGCGAGCCTTTGGCGGGGTTTGGGGCGGAGCCCCAAACCTTACAGCAGACAAAGCGCCGCCAGCTCACGTCTGAGCGCGGCCGGCAGCACGTCGCCGGCGGCCTCCGGAAGGCTGCCGAGATCGTCCGGCGCGTCCGCCGGCGTCAGGTAGCGCCAGCCCTGGAAGGCGCGCACCAGCCGCGGCACCACCGCGACCGGCGCCCCGTCGAGCACGATCGCCGTGCACGGCGCACCGTCGTCGCGACGGTCCTCGGTGATCGCCGCGACCCGCTGGCGGCAGAGCAGCACGCCGGCGGTCACCCAGTAGACCGAGCCGCCATCGAGGATCTCCGCCGCACGGCGCGGGAAGTTGCGCGTGCGCAGGAAGGCGCGTCCGTCATGCGCGCCGGTCTGGCGGCTTCGCTCGGCCTGCCGGGCGGCCAGGGTGGCGGGGTCCGCGGCGCCGACCGCGAGCTTGATCAGGTGCAGCACGGAGTGCGGTTAGCACGACGACGCCGGCGGCGTCAGCGTGCGACGCCGAGTCGCTGCGCCTGTTGCACGAAGTGATCGAGGAAGCGGGGAGTGTCGATCGCCTGCACGATGATCACCGGCCGCAGTCCCTGCCCACGCGGCGCCAGCGCCGCCGGCCAGACATGCGCGTGGCCGTAATCCATGCCGGGCGCGGTGTCGACGTCGAGCATGGCGGTGACCGAACGGGTCACCAGCGAGGGATCGATCGCCACGGCCGCAGTCATCTCGTCCCACATCGGCAGCGGCGCGAAGTAGCGCCGCAGGTAGGCGGTCAGGCCGCGATGTACGGCATCGATGCGCGCCATCAGCGCCGTGGTCATCATCACCCCGTTCGAGACGTTGCCGACCGAGACGATGCGCGGCCAATCCGCGGTCAGCACCAGGTGCGCCGCCTCGGGATCGAAGATCATGTTGAAGTCGGAGGCGAAATCGGCGTTGCCGGTGACCGACTGCATGCTGGTGTCGAGCAGCGCGCCCATGAACACGAGCTGCCGGGCGGTGGCGGCGAAGCTCGGATCGAGCCGGATCGCCAGCGCCAGGTCGGTCAGCGGACCGGCGGCGACGATGGTGACCTGGTGCGGGTGCGCGTGCACCGCGCGGATCAGGAAGTCGGCCGCGCGCTCCCGCGCTGCGGCGAGGTGCGGTGCTCCTTCCGGGAGCGCCGGCAGCGCGGGCTGGCTCGCCGGCACCGCGTCGATCGAGCCGAGGCCGCCCCAGGCGCCCTTCCACGGGATCGTGCCGTAGGCCTGCTCCCACAGCCGCATGCGGGCGACGCTGTTCAGCAGCGGCGCGGTGGCGCCGTCGAAGACCGGCACGTCGGTGCGTCCGGCGAGCTCCAGGAAGCGGCGCAGATGCGCGGACTCCGCGTTCTCCCAGCCGTCGCCGACGCAGACCGTGAACCCGAGCACGGTGACGGCGGGATCGGCCAGCAGCGGGATCGTCGCTTGCAGGTCCGAGCCGCCGGGGCCGAGGAAGTCGTTATCCTCGATGACCAGCTGCGGCGTCGCCACGGCGGCCGCGAGCGGCAGGCCGGCCAGCAGCCACATCATGACGACGATCCTGCGCATGCGACGCTCCCCTTCCTACCGCACCAGTGCCGCGAGCAGCGCGTCCAGCCGCAACCGCCCGGCCGGCGTCGCCTGCAGCCGATCGCCATGCCAGGCGACGTAGCCCTCCGCCTCGCAGGCCTGCAGCATCGCGGGCTCGATGGCATCGCCCAGCGTCGTGCCGGTGCGTGCCGCGAACTCCGCCGACGCGATGCCTTCGGACAGGCGCAGGCCCATCAGCAGCATCTCGCGCGCGCGCTCCGTGGCGGACAGCGCTTCGGCGCTGGTCTCGCCCGAGCCGCCCCGCTCGACCAGTGCCGCCCACGGCTCCGGCGCCCGATGCCGCCGGGTCGCGTGCAGCCGGCCGCCCAGGGTAAGCCGGCCATGCGCGCCGGGACCGATGCCGGCATAGTCCTGGTAGCGCCAGTAGGCGAGGTTGTGCCGGCTCTGCGCGCCCGGCCGGGCGTAGTTGGAGACCTCGTACGCCTCCAGCCCGTGCCGCGCGGCGACCTCGGCCGTCTCCTCGTACAGGGCGGCGGCGTCCGCCTCGTCGGGGAGCGCGATCAGTCCCTGGCGGTGCAGCGCCTCGTAGCGCGTGCCCGGCTCGATGGTGAGCTGGTACAGCGACAGATGGTCCGAGACCAGGTCGAGCGCGGTGCCGAGCTCCCGCCGCCAGGCGGCGAGCTCCTGGCCCGGGCGGGCATAGATCAGGTCGAACGAGATGCGCCCGAACAGCGCGCGCGCCGTCTCCAGTGCCGCGATCGCCTGCGCCGCCGAGTGCCCGCGGCCGAGCCGCTGCAGGGCGTTGTCGTCGAGCGCCTGCACCCCGAGCGAGATGCGGTTCACCCCGGCCTCGCGGAAGCCGCGCAGCCTGGCCGCCTCGACGCTGGTCGGATTGGCCTCCAGCGTCACCTCCAGCCCGGCGGCCGGCTCGAAGCGCGCGCAGGCCAGCTCGATCAGGCGGGCGACGCTGTCGGGCTGCATCAGGCTCGGGGTGCCGCCGCCGAAGAAGATCGAGCCGAGCCGGCGCGGGCCGTCTTGGTCCAGGCGGTCGGCCTCGTGCGCGAGCTCACGCATCAGCGCCGCGGCGAAGCGGCGTTCCGGCAGGCTGTCGCGGACATGGCTGTTGAAGTCGCAGTACGGGCATTTGGCGAGGCAGAATGGCCAGTGCACGTAGAGCGCCAGCGACTGCATTATGCCCAAGACCCTTCAAGGCCAGGGCTCTGCCCTGGACCCGCTCAAGGCGAAGCCTTGAGAATCCATTTACAAGAGGTTTCCAAAGGCGAGCCTTTGGCGGGGTTTGGGGCGGAGCCCCGACCTTTCCAAGCGTATCAGATCGCGACGCGGACGC
>CAXUCM010000151.1:0-6485 GCA_964249315.1 uncultured Acetobacteraceae bacterium
CCGGCTCACGCGGCACCGGCTTCCACGGGCTCGGCCTGCTGCCGCTGATCCGGATCAGCGGCGTGCTGGGCCTGCGGTTCAACGGTGGGCTGGGCACCACGACGGCGCCGGCGCCTTAGCAGGGGCACAAGGCCAGGGCTCCGCCCTGGACCCGGCTGGGGCCTCAGGCCCCAGACCCCGATCCTAGATCGTCCGTCGACCGACGATCGCGTGGTAGACGAACAGGACGACCACCGCACCGACCACGGCGACGATCAGGCTGTAGATGTTCAGGCCGCTGACGCCGGAGGCGCCGAAGGCGTTGAAGATGAAGCCGCCGACCACCGCGCCGACGATGCCGAGGACGATGTCGAGGATCAGGCCGTCGCCCGACTTGTTGACGATCTTGCTGCCGATGAAGCCGGCGATGAGGCCGAGGACGATCCAGGCGAGAATGGACATGACGTGCGTGCTCCGGTGATTGCTCCATTCCGACGCGCGGAGCACGAGCTGGTTGCAGTGCCGCTACGAATACGTCTCAAGAATGACCTGCGCCGCATCTGCTGCGGCGCCGGACGGCAGGAGGATACGATATGGACGGCTCCGCCCATCCCGAGACCGACCCCCGCGACCGCATGCTCGAGCGGCTGGCGCAGGTCTGCGTCCGCGTCGGCCTCAACCTCGCGCATGGCCAGCAGCTGGTGATCGCCGCACCGCTGGAGGCGGTACCGCTGGTGCGTCGCATCACCGAGGAGGCCTACAAGGCCGGCGCCTCGCTGGTGAGCTGCCAGTATGCCGACGGCGTCGCCGTCCGCTCGCGCTTCCGCCACGCCCCGGACGACGCCTTCGACACCGCTGCCACCTGGGCCGCCGACGGGATCGCGCAAGCCTTCCGCGAGAACGCCGCCAGGCTGGCGATCACCGGCGAGGATCCGGCCCTGCTGGCGGCCGAGGACCCGGAGCGGATCGCCCGCGCCAATCGCGCAAACGCGCGCGCCAACCAGGCCGCCCTCGGCCTGATCACCAATTTCGCGATCAACTGGAACATCATCGCCTGCGCGACGCCCGCCTGGGCGCGCACGATGTTCCCGGAGGAGCCGGAAGCGGCCGCACTGGACCGGCTATGGACGGCGATCTTCGCCGCCTCGCGCCTGGACGGCCCGGATCCGGTGGCGGAGTGGCAGGCGCACGACGCCCGCCTGCACGCCCGCGCCGAGGCGCTCAACGCGCGCGCCTACGACGCGCTGCATTTCCGCGGACCCGGCACCGACCTCACCGTGGGACTGGCCGACCGGCATCGCTGGCTCGGCGGCTCGGGCCGCGCAGCCAACGGCATCACCTGCCTGCCCAACATTCCGACCGAGGAGGTGTTCACCACACCGCACAAGGAGCGCGTCTCGGGCCATGTGCGTTCGACCAAGCCGCTCTCCTACCAGGGCACGCTGATCGAGGACATCGCGGTGCGCTTCGAGGAGGGCCGCATCGTCGAGGCGCATGCCGCGCGCGGCGAGACCGTGCTGGCGCGCGTGCTCGGCACCGACGACGGCGCCTGCCGCCTGGGCGAGGTGGCGCTGGTGCCGCATTCCTCGCCGATCTCGCGCAGCGGCCTGCTGTTCCAGAACACGCTGTTCGACGAGAACGCCGCCAGCCACATCGCCCTCGGCCAGGCCTACGCCACCTGCCTCGAGGGCGGCACCGGCCTCGATGCCGCGGCGCTGGCGGCGCGCGGGGCGAACGCCAGCCTGATCCACATCGACTGGATGATCGGCTCCGGCGAGATCGACGTGGACGGTGTCAACGTCAACGGCGAGCGTGAGCCGGTGATGCGCGACGGCGAATGGGTCGATGCCGTCTAGCACCGGGCCGTCTAGCACCGGGCCGTCTAGCCCTGGCCTGCCGCGTCTGCGCACCGGGCTGCGCCTGGCGCTCGCCGCGAGCTATTTCGCCGCCGGCATCTTCCACCTGCGCGATCCCGCGATCTTCGTCGCCATCGTGCCGGATTGGGTGCCGGCGCCGCATGCGACGGTGATCGCCACCGGATGCTGCGAGCTGCTCGGCGCGGTGGCGCTGCTCGGCCATCGCCTGCGCCGGGCGGCCGGGTTGATGCTGGCGCTCTACGCGGTGTGCGTCTATCCGGCCAACCTCAAGCACGCGTTTTCGCACGTCGCGATCGGCGGCCGGGCGCTCGGCTGGGACTATCACGCACCGCGCCTGGCGCTGCAGCCGGTGCTGGTCTGGTGGGCCCTGTTCTGCGGCGAGGTGATCGACTGGCCGTTCGGTCGGCATCTCGCAACCGGACGCGCTGACGGAAATATGTAGCGGCAGCGTCGAACCACCGGGGTGCGCCGAGGCTTCTCAGGGGACATCATAGTGATGTTTCCGCACGAGGCGTATCGCATGCTCGACAATGAAGCTGAAAACCTGTCCTCGCCCGCCGATAGCGGCAGGCGGAACTGGATCCACCGGGTCGGCGCCGGCGCGATCGGCACCGCGATGGTGGGCTCGCTGACCGCCCTCGACAGCCGTCCGGCGCAGGCCGCTGCCATTACCGACACCGACATCTTCAACTTCGCGTTGAACTTCGAGTATCTCGGCGCCGAGTACTACCTGCGGGCGCTCACCGGCAACGGGATCGCCTCCAACCTGCTCACCGGCACCGGCACCCAGGGCACGGTGACCGCCGGCGGTCCGGTGCCGTGGAACGGTTCGCCGATCGAGTCCTTCGCGCAGATCCTGGCATCCGACGAGCTGGCCCACCTCGAGTTCATCCGGGCGGCGAACGGCTCCGCGGCGATCGCCGAGCCGACCATCAACCTCTCGACCGCCTGGACCACGCTGGCGATCGCCGCCGGCCTGATCACGGCCGGCCAGACCTTCAATCCGTATGCCGATCCGGTCTCCTTCCTGATCGGCGCCTACGTCATCGAGGATGTCTGCGTCACTGCGCTCACTGGCGCCGCGGCACTGATCACCAACCCGAACAACGTCACCGCGGCGGCCGGGCTGCTCGGCACCGAGGGCTACCAGGCGGGTGCAATCCGCACCCTGCTGTCCGATCTCGGCGCCGGCGACGTCACCAACGCGATCTCGGCCCTGCGCGCGAACCTGTCCGGCGCCGCAGACGATTTCGGCACCTCGATCCCGGGCAATGCCTACAACATCGTCCCGAACGACACCAACGGCCTGGCCTTCCGTCGCACCACCACGCAGGTGCTCAACATCGCCTACGGCGGCGGCGCTGCGTCCAACTTCGGCTTCTTCCCGAACCGGGTGAACGGCAACATCCAGTAAAGGGGCTGCTCACTCCGCCTCCGCCACCTTCTCGACATCCGCACGGCCGAGCAGGCCGTGCGATTTGAGGTGATGGCGGAATTGGTAGTAGGTCAGGCTCAAGGCACGCGATGCGGCGCGCTGGTTGAACCGGTTGTTCTCCAGCGCGTGGCGCAGAAGCTTCGCCTCGAAGGCACGAGTCTGGGCGACGAAGTCCCCGCCCTCCGGGACCGGTGGCGCCGGGAGCGTCGAGGCCGCAGCGGCGTCGGGCAACGGTCGCGGTGGCGGAAACGGGTCCAGCACGATGCGCGAGACCGGGCGGGAGGCATCCTGCAGCCGATAGACGCTGCGCTCGATCACGTTGCGAAGCTCCCGCACGTTGCCGGGCCAGTCATGGCCGCGCAGCGCCTGCATCGCCTCGGCGGCGAAGCCCGCGAACATCTCGCGACCCAGCTCGCGCGTCATCCGGATGGCGAAGTGCCCGGCAAGCAGCGCCACATCCTCCGGGCGCGCGCGCAGTGGCGGCACCGCGATCACGTCGAAGGCCAACCGATCCAGCAGGTCGGCGCGGAAGGTGCCGGCACGCGCCATCGCCGGCAGGTCGGCGTTCGTCGCCGCCACCACCCGGACGTCGACGCGCTGCGTCTCGCTGCCGCCGACACGTTCGAAGCTGCCGTACTCGATCACCCGCAGCAGCTTCTCCTGCACCGCGAGCGAGGCGGTAGCGATCTCGTCGAGGAACAGCGTGCCGCCGTCGGCGAGCTCGAACCGTCCGGGACGTCGGCGGGTGGCGCCGGTAAAGGCGCCGGCCTCGTGGCCGAACAGCTCGCTGTCGAGCAGCGCCTCGCCCAGCACCGCGCAGTTCAGCTTGATGAACGGCCGCTCCCAGCGCGTCGACAGGAAGGCCAGCCGGCTTGCCACCAGTTCCTTCCCGGTGCCGCGCTCGCCGATGACCAGCACCGGGCGGTTCAACGGCGCCGCCTGGGACACGTGCGCCAGCATCTCCTGGAACGCCGGCGACTCGCCGAGCGGGGTCGCGGACTCATCCGACAGGTTGGCTGATCGCGCCAAGTCTTGGTCCTTCATGCCATGGCAGGGTTGGCGAAACTGTCGCGACTCGTCTCGCCGCGAGCAAGAGCGATAATTTCGTCCAATGAAAACAGGCCGTTACCAAGACAGGCCGGTTGGCACGCAAACTGCTCGGGATCACCATGGCCAATTGCGGCGCAGGATTATCCCGATGAGCATCTTCTCCCGCCTCACCGACATCGTGAACGCCAACATCAATGCGATTGTCGCCCGTGCCGAGGACCCGCGGAAGATCATCCGCCTGATCATCCAGGAGATGGAGGATACGCTGGTCGAGGTGCGGTCCGCCGCGGTGCAGACCATCGCCGAGCGCAAGGAGATCGAACGTCGCCTGGCGATGCTGGCGCGCGACGAGGCGGAATGGCAGCGCAAGGCCGAGCTGGCGCTGTCGCGCGACCGCGAGGACCTCGCCCGCGGCGCGCTGCAGGCGCGCGCGCACGTGGCCCGCACCCGCGAGGACCTCGAGGCGCAGCGCAACCAGATCACCGGCGGCCTGGCCCAGCAGAACGACGACATCGCCAAGCTGCAGGCCAAGCTGGCCGACGCCAAGTCGCGCGAGCAGGCCCTGGTGTCGCGACACGGGCTGGCCAACTCGCGGGTGAAGCTGCGCGAGACGCTGTACGACGAGCGCATCACCGACGCCTTCAGCCGCTTCGAGCAGGTCGAGCGCAACCTCGACGTTCTCGAAGGCCGCGCGGAGTCCTATGATCTGGGCCGACGATCGCTGCAGGACGAGCTCGCCGGCCTGGAGGCCGACGAGGCGGTCGAGAGCGAGCTGCACGCGCTGCGCGCCAAGCTGAAGCGGACGGGAGAGGATCCGGCCGGCGGCTGACGCGGCAGCAGACAGGAGACCATCATGGATGACCTCGTTCCGATCCTCCCGTTCATGATCCCGCTCGGCGGCATGGTGCTGGCGTTCTTCGCCATCCGCATGAAGCACGAGAGCAGGATGCGGCAGATGAATCTGCAGGGGATGAGCCAGGAGGAGCAACGCGCGCTTGCCGACATGAGCGAGGTGGCGCGCCGGATGGAACAGCGTATCGACAACCTCGAACGGATCCTCGATGCAGAGGTCGCAGGCTGGCGCAGCCGGGTGCCGCTGTGACGGGGATGCTGGCGATGGACCATCGAGGCGGGCAGGACAGGGTCTGGCGGCGCGACCGCAACGCCGTGCTGAGCGGCGTCTGCGCCGGCCTGTCCGAGGATCTCGACCTGCCGCTGCCGCTGGTCCGGCTGGTCACCGTGATCTTCCTGGTCCTGCCGACCGGGCTCGCCTACCTGGCGCTGTCGATGCTGCTGCGTCGCGGTCCGGTCGCGCGCCGGACGCAGGCGGCCGCCTCGTGGCGACCGGCCGCGTCCGGCGGGACGACGCCGGCGCAGGGCTCCCCGTCAAAGGATTCGGCGTCGAAAGATTGGGCGCTGCTGCGCCATCGCTTCGAGACGCTGGAGCCGCGGCTGAAGCGGATCGAGGCCTTCGTCACCTCGCGCGAGTTCGAGCTGGATCGCGGCTTTCGACGCATGGGCGAATGAGCGGTGTTCCCGATCACCGACCCGTCCCGTGCCGACGACATCCGCATGCGGCGACGCCGCGCGGTCGGGCTGCTGGCGGGGATCGTGCTGGTCGGCATCCTCGCCAGCCGGCACGACGCAACCGGCACCGGGCTGGACAGGCTGGCGACGCCCACCGCGATCCCGGGCTCCGAGACGGCCGGGCACGATGTCGGCCTGGCGCTGACGGCCACCGGCGCCTCCCTGATGGTCAACCTGCCCTGCGCCGGATCGATCGCGCTGGTGCCGCGATCCGACCTTTCGGGACGGGTGTTCGCCTCCCTGCAGGACGGCACGCCGGCGATGCAGGGCGGCCTGCACCTGATCAGCGGCAACCAGATCGTCCTGGCCGGCTCCTGCCGGCACGGCGCGTCCGACCTGGTCGTGCAGGCGCCGGCTTCGATGAAGCTGACGCTGGTGCAGACCGGGGGCACCGACGTCAAGCTGGGCCGCTTCACCGGGCCGGTGCATCTCGACCAGCATGGCGGCGGCGACACGGTGATCGACGGCGCCGGCTCGATCGACGGGGTGATGACCGGCAGCGGCGACCTCTCGGTGGGTCAGCTTGCCGGCAACCTGCATCTGAACCAGTCCGGCAG
>CAXUCM010000151.1:6495-8627 GCA_964249315.1 uncultured Acetobacteraceae bacterium
GGCGACATTCGCGTCTCGCACATCGAGGCGGCCAGCGTGGCGCTCAGCACCGCCGGCACCGGCGACGTCTCGATCGGCGCCGGGCGCATCGACCGTCTCACCGCCGTGGTGCGCGGAAGCGGCGACCTCTCGGTGGCGGCCGAGATCGGCGACGCCACGGTGCAGGCGGGCGACGATGACGACGTCTCGCTCCCGCACGTCAGGGGCAATTACGTTCGCGACGGCGCCACGGCGGCTGCGGCGCTTCCATGATCGTCGTAAGCATCAGAAGGCTTCGCCTCGCGCGGTCGAGCCGCGAAGCGGATCGATGGGGCAGAGCCGCTTGGCTTGCTTAGCGTCGCGCGCAGGGGCAGAGCGCTGGCTTGCCATAGGCGAAACGAGGGATGAATGGTGCGCGCGCCTCGAGGACACCGACGCCTGTTTCGCGCCGGTCCTGACCTATGAGGAATCGCTCGACCACCCGCACATGCTGGAGCGTGGGACCTACGTGGAGGCGAACGGGCTGAAACAGGCGGCGCCCGCGCCGCGCTTCTCGCGCACTCCGGGCGATATCGGTGCGGGTGGCGACGGGCGCGCACTGCTCGACCGGTGGCCTGGCGCCGAGCCGGCCTGAAGTTGGGGCTCCGCCAAAGGCCCGCCTCGAAACCTCCTACAAATGGATTCTCAAGGCGAGCCTTGAGCGGGTCCAGGGCAGAGCCCTGGCAGCAGCCGGTACAGCACGGTCGGGCGCACGATGCGGTCCTCCAGCTCCAGCGAGGTCGGCACCTCGTAGCAAGCGAGTTCGAGCAGGCCGTCGGCGGGAAGGTAGGCGCGGCCCGGATCGGTCAGGCACACCTCGGTGCCGGCCGCGCAGCTTCGCAGCCAGGGCAGGATGTGGCGCGTCATCGGCGCCTCGTAGCAGACGTCGCCGCACAGGATCAGGTCCCAGCGCGAAGCCTCGCCGACCACGTCGCGGTCCAGCGTCGCCACCGCGACCCGGTTGTGCGCCGCGTTCATCGCGATCGCCGCGATCGCCAGCGGATCGATCTCCGCCGCCTCGACGCAGGCCGCACCGGCCATCGCGCAGGCGATCGCGGCGATGCCGCCGCCGGCGGCGAAATCCAGCACCCGCCGACCCGCGACCAGCCTCGGATGATCCAGCACATGCCGCGCCATCGCCTGGCCGCCGGGCCAGGCGAACGCCCAGAACGGCGGCTCGAGATTGCGTCGCGCCAGCCAGTCCTCCGAAGCCTGCCAGATCGGGGTGATCTCGCCGGCGAGCTGCAGGCGGATCTCCGGCACCAGCGGCGCGTGCCCGAGCCGGGTCTGGCGGGCGATGAAGCCGTCGGGATCGTTCATGCGAGCCGGCCGAGCAGCAGCGCCAGCGAGACCGAGAGCCCGACCTCGCGGTTGCCGCGGAACGAGGCGAGGCAGCCGGGCGCGTCGTCGATGTCGAGCCGCACCACCTGGCGCGCCAGCAGCCAGCCCGGCAGCAGCAGCGCCGGCCAGAACGGCCAGGCCAGCCCGGCCAGCGCGCCCGCCGCCGCGAGTGCCGCCAGCGTCAGCGCGTAGCACGCCGCGAGGAACGCGCGCGGCCGGTGCGCCATGCGCCGCGAGGTCGATTTCACCCCGACCCGAGCGTCGTCGCGCATGTCCTGGAAGCCGTAGATCGTATCGAAGCCGAGATCCCATAGGATCGCCGCCAGGTAGAGCGCCGCTCCGGCGGCGTCGATCCGGCCGGCGGCGGCGGCATAGCCCATCGGTGCGCCGAAGCCGAAGGTGAAGCCCATCATCAGCTGCGGCCACCAGGTCACCCGCTTGGCCAGCGGATACAGCCCGACCAGCAGCAGCGAGCCCGCCCCCAGCGCCCAGCATAGCGGCCGCAGGCAGAGCAGCACGCCGAGACCGCAGAGCAGCAGCAGCCCGAGCAGCGCCGTCGCCTCGGCCATCCGCAGCGCGCCGGAGGCCAGCGGCCGGTCGGCGGTGCGGGCGACCTGACGGTCGATGTCTCGGTCCCACATGTCGTTGACGACGCAGCCGGCAGACCGCATGACCAGGCTGCCGAGCGCGAACAGCAGGGCCAGCCGCAGCCGCGCCGCCGCCGGCACCTGCGCCGGCAGCAGGATCCCCCACAGCCCGGGCAGGAACAGCAG
>CAXUCM010000152.1:0-8612 GCA_964249315.1 uncultured Acetobacteraceae bacterium
GGTTGTGGCACACGCGTCGTGGCCGCCCCGCCGCCTGCCGCGACCGGCACGCCGCCGGCGCCGGAAAGGACCGAGGACGCCGCCGCCGCCGGCGCCGCCGAGGAAAAGGCCCTGCAGGACGCCGCGCGGCAGCTTCGCGATGCGGTGGCGCACGATCCGGCGCTTGCCGGCGTGGCAGGACAGATGGCGATCGACCTCACTCCGGACGGCCTGCGCATCCAGATCATGGATGCCGAGCAGCGGCCGATGTTCGACAGCGGCTCCGCGGTGCCGACGCCGCGCGCGCGGGCGCTGCTGCAGATCGCCGGCCGTTTCATCGACGGCCTTCCCGAGCCGGTCTCGATCGGCGGTTACACCGACGCCGCGCCGTACCGTTCGGGCGAGCCCTCGAACTGGAGCCTGTCCTCGGCGCGTGCGAACGCGGCACGCGACGTGCTGGTCGCGGCCGGCCTGCCGGACCGGCGCCTGAGCCACGTCACCGGCTATGCCGACCGCAAGCTGCTGCTGCCCGCCGAGCCGGTGGCGCCTGCCACGCGCCGGCTCGTGCTGCCCTTCCAGCGCGCCTGGGCCGGCCCGGCCCGGACCCTCGCCGACGCCGCCGGACCGTGAGGGATCTTGGGCGATGCTGACGATCGGGGGGCTGGTTTTCCTGCTGGTCTGCGTGTTCGGCAGCTTCGCCTTCTCCGGCGGCGCGATCGGGCCGCTGTTCGCCTCGATGCCGTTCGAGCTGATGAGCATCCTGGGTGCCGCGATCGGCACCTTCATCATGGCCAACTCGATCAACGACCTGAAACATACGCTGGCCGGCCTGAAGAAGACGCTGAAGGGATCGGTCTACAAGAAGGCGGAGTATATCGAGATGCTCAGCCTGCTGTACTTCTTCGTTCGCCTGGCCAGTACGCGCGGCGTGATGGCGCTCGAGCCGCACATCGAGAATCCCGAGACCAGCAGCGCCTTCGCCAAGTTCCCGAAGATCCGCGCCAACCATCATGCCAGCAGCATGATCTGCGACTATCTGCGTATGGTCGGCATGAACGTGGACGACCCGCACCAGATCGACGACGTCATGGCGCGCGAGCTGAAGAAGACGCTCGCCGAGGAGCTGCATCCCTGCCACGCCTTGCAGAGCATGTCCGATGCGCTGCCGGCGCTCGGCATCGTCGCCGCCGTGCTCGGCGTCATCAAGACGATGTCGCACATCAACCAGCCGCCCTCGGTGCTCGGCGAGATGATCGGCGGCGCCCTGGTCGGCACCTTCCTGGGCGTGCTTCTCGCCTACGGCATCGTCGCACCGTTCGCGGCACGGCTGCGCGACGTGGTGACGGAGGAGGCCAAGTATTTCGAGCTCATCCGCGCCGTTCTGGTCGCCCACCTGCACGGCCACCCACCGCAGGTGAGCGTGGAAAGCGGCCGCAAGATGGTGCCGAACCAGCACATGCCGAGCTTCCTGGAACTCGAGACGGTGATCCAGGCGCTCGACATCACGTAGCACAACCTTGGCACTTTGCAGGGCTGGCTTGACCGTCGCCTGCAGACGGTTGCGATGCGATGATGACGGACGGTCGCGCAAGGGCATACGTGTCAGCCTACGAGATGATCCTACCGGGCGGGGCATTTAACGATGTCCCGAGTCTGAAAAGCCCTGCGGCGAGACCGCGCCGGCATCTCAAAAACGTTTGCTTACCTGCACACCGACCGTAAGCGGTCGCAATGTATAGGCTTCAGTGACCGAATTTATGATCGGACGTTGGATGATCGTCTTGTTGTCCAGCAGGTTCTGGGCATAGAGCGCGCTGCGCCAGCCGGCCAGTTCCACTCCGACGCTGGCGTTGAGCACGCCGTAGGCCGGGTCGCGAAAGTTCGGGTCGGTATTGGTGAAGCTGCCGTTCGAGGGGCCGACCCAGTCATAGTCGGCCCGAATGAAGCCGGTCATGTGACGGCTCAGCGGATGATAATAGTCGGCGATCGCGGAAGCACTCCAGGTCGGCGTGAACAGCACGTTCTCACCGACTGCCGCAGTCTGTGCGTTGATCGTGCTGGTGATCGTTGCATGCTCGGCACCGGCGTTGGCGCCGACGGTCAGGCCGGGGACAAAGGCCGGCCGGTAGCGGGTCTCGACCTCGCCGCCATAGGCCTCGGCATCGCCGACATTGTAGTTGAAGGCGCCCCCGCAGATCGGGATCGTGATGGTCTGCTGGATGCGTGACCAGTCGATGTAGTAGCCGGCGACGTTCACCGAAAGCGTGTTGTGCAGGAGCAGGGCTTTGGAACCGAGTTCGTAGCTCCAGAGCTGGTCGGAGCCGTAGGTATTCGGCGGATTGTTGAAGCCGAGTTGCTGAAGGCCCGGGATGCAGGACGCGTTCGTATTCGGCGTGGTGGCGCCCCCCAGGCGAAAGCCCTTGGCGATGGTGGCGTAGATCGTCGCATTGGGTGCGACGTCATACGTGGCGGAGAATTTGGGCGTAGGCGCGGTGAAGGTGGCGGACTGCACGTATGGCGTACCCCTGGTCCCGGCACCGCCGATGTCGAAGAAGCCGCCGCCGACCTCGCTGAAGGTTTCCTTCGCATACACGTAGCGCTCGCCGGCACTCAGGTGCAGCCGCCTGGTGAGATCGAAGTCGAGCTGGCCGAAGCCGGCATATTGGGTGATGTCGTTATGATCGTAGACGAACCAGACCAGGTCGTTGTTCCACAAGTTAGGATTGCCCGGCTGGCCGAGGATCGAGTTGTTGATGTTCTCGCCGTAGATGTCCTGGAACGCGGCGCCGAAACCCGGTGCCGTCTCATAGTCGTAATGTGTCCATCGCTGATCGGAGTAGAAGAAGCCGACCACCCATCGCAGTCGCTGGTTCGCCTTCGAGGCGAGCCGGACTTCCTGCGTCACGGTCTTGAAATGCTCGGTGAACAACACGGGCGAGGGGATGTTTCCGAGGATGGCATCGTTCTGCGGCTGCTTGGCCGGGAACGCCGGATCGAGGAAGAATTGCGCGATCGCGGCGCTGTTGAAGAAGGTGCCGTCAGCCTGACGGACGATGTCGCGCTGGAAGTAACTGGTGATCGAGCTGACATCGGCGAGACCGAACAAGCCTTTATGGATGGTCAGGCTGGGGATGTACATGACGTCGTTGATGTGCTCGCGGACCTGTTTGTCTTGATTGTAGTAGCCCAGGTTCTCGAAGAAGTTCGGCGAGTCGCCGGTGAACAGGTTCTGGTAGAAGAAGGAGGGGGTGACGGTGAAGTCGTCGGCAAGCTGCAGCTTGCCGGTGACGTGGACCACACCGCCGCGATCGTAGTTGGTGCCGCTCTTGTTGAGCGCGCCGCTCAGCGTCTCGTTGTCGATCCAGCCACTATTGTTGAGCAGTTCGCCGGCGACACGGAGGGCGAAGACGTCCTTGACGACGGGAATGTTCACCGCCGCCTGCTGGTCGCTGTTCGGGCCGCCATGCACGGTGCCGGAGACGTCCGAGTTGATCGTCGCGCTGTACTTGTCGAGGTCGGGCTGGTTGGTGATGAAGCGGATCGTGCCGCCCTCCGAGCTGGCGCCATAGAGCGTGCCCTGCGGACCGCGCAGCACCTCGACCCGGTCGAGATCCAGGATACGCGGTTGCGCCATGCCCTCGTAGCCGTTCTGGGTGATGATCGGCACCTCGTCGAGATAGATGCCCACGGTCGGATTTCCCACCGTCGAGCTGACGCCACGGATCGAGATATTGTCCTGGCCGGGTCCGTTATGAGCGGCGAACGATACGCCAGGCAGCGTCCGGGTGATGTCTTCATAGTTCTCGATATGATGGTCGAGCAGCTCCCGGCCGCTGATCACGCCGATGCTTCCGGGGACCTTGCGCGCGTTCTCGCGTCGCTTGTTGGCGGTGACGACGATCTCCTCGAGTTGCGCCGGCTGCTTGTATCCCGAACGCGCCGGAACCTGCGGCGCGACCCGGGTCGGCGGCACGCCGGCGATCGCGTCGCTGCTCTGTGCGTGGGCCGCTCCGGGCAGTGCCGCCATGGCGAGCGGGCCGAGCATGCCGAGTAGCCGTGCCAGACGTGCCAAGCTGACCTCCAGGGATGCAGGGCGCGATGATCCCCCGATTAGAACAAGCTTACGATTGAGCTTCAACAGAAGAATTCAGAAACCGCCCGCGCAGATGACTACTTTTAAGACATCCTTCCGCGTTTCTGACCGTAACATCGAGATGCTCTCGTCAGGGCGGCCGAAATGGAGAAATCGTGCCCAAAACGAGGGCAGGTTTTTCTGAAAGGCTCGGGCGCCTGATGGTTCTTTGGCACGGAGCCGCTTTCGAATGGCTTCGATCGTGCGGCCGTCGGCCGCCGACGCAGATGCCGATCTTCGAAACCGCCGCCTTCGAAAATCTCCGTCGATCCCGGGTTCAGACTGCCCGGGTCGGGTCGGCGTGGATGAAGCGTGCGATCCCGCCCGGGCATGTCGGCCACAGCGAGGCCCGTTGCTGGGCGATGTGGCGCAGCGCCTGCCGGATCCGGCGCAGCCGGAACGGCTGTCCCGCGATGAAGCTGTGCAGGATCACGCTCATCACCACCGGCTGCTCGCGGGAGTCCTCGAGCAGCTGCTCGAACTGGTCGACGATCATGTCGGCGAACTCGGTGGCGCTCGCCATCCGGCCGATGATCGTCGAGCTGTCGTTGATCTCCTGCGAATACGGCACCGAGAGCAGCCTGCCCTGTCGGGTGCGCAGCCAGCAGGGCTGGTCGTCCATGCACCAGTCCAGGACGTAACGGTAACCGAGCGCCTGCAGCGTCTCCGGCGTGCTCGGCGTCTCGGCGATCCAGGGGCTGGCCCAGCCCTGCGGGGCCTGTCCCTCCGCGACGCGGATCGCCTCGGTGACTTCCGCGATGTAGGCGCGCTCCGCGTCCGGCTGCATGCCGGCCATGCTGTCCGAATTGGAACGGCCGTGTGCGACGATCTCGCAACCCTGCGCCCGGAATGCGGCGCAGAGCGCGGGCGCGGTGTCGTAGGCGGCACTGTTCAGCAGGATCGTGAGCGGCAGGTCGAGGGCGCGCATCATTCCCAGCAGGCGCCAGGCGCCGACGCGATTGCCGTATTCCCGCCAGGAGGCGTTCAGCACGTCGTGCCCGGCATCGCCGCCCGGCACCAGGTTCTCGACCATGCCGCGGCCGAACTCGTAGGCTTCGACGCCGAGCGCCACGTACAGCGCCAGACGCTTGCCGCCCGGCCAGGCGTAATCCGGGCGCGACCGGATCGGTGCGTCGCCGTAGCGGTCATGGCTGCTGATCATGCGCCGTCTCCTCGATCCAGCGGGTCATGCCGACGTCGGTGGCGGCGGCGCGCAGCACGGTCTCGCGATAGGCCGGCCGCCATCGCGCCGCCTCCCGTGCCGCCTGCCCGGCGCCGTCCTGCGCGCGGGCGAGCGCGCGCGCCTCCGCCCGCAGCGCCTTCTCGTCGAGACCGGGCAGCACCCCGTCTTGCATCACCACCTGGCCGGCCACCATGGTCAGCCGGACCGACGAGCCGTTCTCGCAATAGACCAGCTGCCGGTCGAGATCGTTCAGCGGCGTGAAGGCCAAGGTGTCGAGATCGAGCAGGATCAGGTCCGCCTGCATGCCCGGTGCGATCGCGCCGATGCTGTGCGACAGCCGCATCCCGCGCGCGCCGCCGGTGATCAGGCAATCCAGCACCTCCGACGCCCGCGGCCATCTTTCATAGTCCGGGTCGGTGATGTTGTGGATCAGGCCCGCCATCTTGGCGACGCCCCAGAGATTGACGCTGTCGTCGGCGATCGCCTCGTCGCTGCCCAGGCAGATCGGGATGCCGCGGTCGCGCAGGCGGCGGAACGGCATCACGCCGCTGCCCAGCCGCAGGTTGCTGACCGGGTTGTGCGCGACCACGGCACCGGCCGCGGCGATGTCGTCGAGGTCGGCATCGTCCATCCAGACGGCATGGATGATGTTCATCCGCTCCGACAGCGCGCCGCGTCGCCTGATGTCCTGGAGCAGCGAGCCGCCGCGTTGCTGACCCAGCACGCGCTGCGTGCGCGTCTCCAGGACATGGACGTAGAACGGCAGGTCATGCGTCCGCGACAACGCGTCGAGCGCATGCAGGTACGGGTCGGAGACGCGCTGCGGCGCCGAACACGACACCGCCGCCAGCAGCCGGCCGTCGCAGGCGCCGTGCCAGCGCTCGATGAGGTGGCGGTAGCACTCCAGCAACGCCGCCGCATCGGCTGCCGGTGGCATGGAGAGGACGGCACGCTGCTCCGGGGTCACCAGCTCGGCCAGGAAGG
This sequence comes from uncultured Acetobacteraceae bacterium, assembly GCA_964249315.1. Taxonomy (GTDB): domain Bacteria; phylum Pseudomonadota; class Alphaproteobacteria; order Acetobacterales; family Acetobacteraceae; genus Lichenicoccus. The sequence continues at coordinate 6,279 of CAXUCM010000152.1, forward strand.
GCAGCTTGCCCAGTTCGGCGAGGTCGGACTGGTCGAGCGCCAGCCGAGCGCGGATGCCGCAATCGGCGTAGGCCTGCAGCACGGCGTCGATCACCGGCGCGGTCGGATGCGGCACGAAGAAGGCATCGTCCTGCACGCTGGTGACGCCGCTCTTCAGCATCTCGGCGGCGGCGAGCAGGGTGCGCACGTAGGCCCAGCGCGGCGAAGGCATCAGCCCGGGCAGGCCGGGGCTCTCGTAGAGCATGAAGACCTCGAGCGGCAGGCTGTCCAGCGATCCCTTCAGGTGATTTACCGGCGAATGGAAATGCGCGTTGATCAGGCCGGGCATCGCCAGGCGATCGCGTCCGTCGACGACCACGAGGTCGGCGGCGTCGGCGATGCTGCCGGGCGGTGCGACCGCGGCGATCGTGGCGCCTTCCACGAGGATGTCGGCGGCCTCCGTATGCGGTCGCCCCGGGGCGAAGGAGCGCAGCGTCGCCGCCCGGATCAGCGTTCTGGTCATCGAGCCGGGATCCGCGGCGGAGCGGCGTAGCTGCAGTGCTTGCTGGTGCGCAAGCCGGACGCGATCAGGCCCTCGGCCAGCTTCAGCGCCACGGAAACCCCCTCGATCACCGGAACGCCGAGCGCCTGCGTCATCGGTTCCACCAGGCCCGACAGCCCGGCGCAGCCGAGGATGATCGCCTCCGCACCGTCCTCGTCGAGAGCCCGGCGCGACTCTGCCAGCATCGCGTCGAGCAGGCCCTGGTCCAGTGCCACGCAATCGTCGACCGGCACGTCGATCGCGCGGATGCGTCGGCAGCGCCCGCCGAGACCGCACCGCGCCACCACCCGCTCGGCCTGCATGATCGTGCGCGGCGGCAGCGTGACGATGGCGAAGACCGGCGCCAGCATCGCTGCCGCGTACAGCGCCGCCTCGGTCATGCCGACCACCGGGCCCACCGCCAGCTCGCGTGCCGCCTCGATGCCGGTGTCGCCGAAGCAGGCGATCACGTAGCCCTGCGTGCCGAGCGCCTCCTCCTCCTGGACCAGCCGCAGCAGGCCGAGCGTCGCCACCGCCTCGTCGACATGACACTCCACCGACGGCGTGCCCTGTCCGGGCGAGCGGGCGATCACCGTCGTTGCCGGAGCGGCGATCGCCCTGGCCTGCGCCCGGAGGCGGTCGGTGAAGGCCCCGGTGGTGTTCGGATTGAGGATCGCGATTCGCATCGTCAGCCGATCCCATGCAGCCAGCAGGCGGCCTGCCGCTCCGGCGCCACCGTTCGCAGCGGCGGCATCGTCTGTCGACAGGTCGCGGTCGCGTGCGTGCAGCGCGCGGCGAACGGACAGCCCCGAGCCGGCACCGTAGAGGCGGTCTCCGCCGTCCCGTCCGGGACCGACGATCGCCGTGCCAGGCCGGGGTCCGGCCGCGGCACCGCATCGAGCAGGGCCTGCGTGTACGGGTGCGCAGGCTCGGCGAACACCGCCTCCGGCTCGCCCTGCTCGACGATGCGGCCGCCCAGCATGACCGCGAGGCGGTCGGCGACGTGGCGCACCACCGGCAGATCGTGGCTGATGAAGACCATCGTCAGGCGCAGCGTCTCCCGCAACTGCTCGAACAGGTCGAGGATCTGGCCCTGGATCGAGATGTCGAGCGCCGAGAGCGGCTCGTCGGCGACCACCAGCTCGGGCCCCGTGATCACGGCGCGCGCGATGGCGATGCGCTGAAGCTGGCCGCCGGAGAACTCGTGCGGGTAGCGCCGCGCCGAGGCGGGATCGAGTCCGACCCGTCCGAGCAGTGCCGCGACCGGTTCGCGCGCGGTGCGCCAGGATTGCAGCCCGTGCACGACCAGCGGCTCGGCGAGCAGCTCGCCGATGCGCATGTGCGGGTTGAGCGAGGCGAACGGGTCCTGGAACATCATCTGCATGAAGCGACGCCGACGCCGCAGCGTCCGCGCGGGCAGGGTGGTGAGGTCCTCGCCGCGAAAGCGGATCGCGCCCTCGCTCGGCGCCTGCAGCAGCAGCAGCGTCCGGCCGAGCGTGCTCTTGCCGCAGCCGGACTCGCCGATCACCGCGACGAACTCGTGCGGCCGCACGGCGAAGTCGATCCCGGTCAGGGCCGCCACGTCGCGTCCGGCGCGCCGGTAGCGGACGCTGACGTCGGCGGCCTCGACGAGCGGGGCGCTCATCGGTCCAGCAGCCAGCAGGCGGCGCGCGCGTCGGCCGCCGGCAGCATCGGCGGCGGCTCGTCGCAGCGGCCGAACCGGTGCGGGCAGCGCGGCGCGAACACGCACCCGGCGACCGGCCGGGAAAGGTCCGGCGGCTGTCCGGCCAGCGTCCGTCCGCGCGGGCCGCGCG
>CAXUCM010000153.1:0-8609 GCA_964249315.1 uncultured Acetobacteraceae bacterium
TGCCCCCGGTGAGCAGGACCAGACCGTCCGCATGCGCGCACAGCGTCGGCAGCGAGATGCACGGATCGACCGGATCGCTGTCCAGGAAGCCCACCGAGGACAGTCGCTGCAGGTTGTCGAGCCCGCGCGCATCGCGCGCCAGCACCACCACCGGCTCCGGCACCGCGCCGGGCTTGCCGTCGCGCGGACCGAGCGAGATCTGGCAGCCGATGATCGGCTGCACGCCGCGGGCGGCACAGCACTGCGAGAATTCGAGTGCGCCGAACAGGTTGCCGGTATCCGTGATCGCCACCGCCGGCATCCGTGCGGACTGCGCCAGCGTGGCGATCTCCGGCACCCGGATCGCCCCCTGGCTGAGCGAATAGGCGGAGTGCACCCGCAGATGCACGAAGTCGGCGCGAGTCATGAGCGAGCCTAGCACCCGCCCGCCTTATCCGGAACGCCTGCCCAGCATCCGTCCCGCCGCCCGCAGCGGCCCGGTCAGGCGCCAGGAGGTCGAACCTCGCAGCAGCGCCACCTCCCGGCGCAGCGCCCGGCACTCGTCCGCCACGTCGCCCAGCAGCCGGCTCGGCCGCAGCACCACGTCGCAGAACATGCGCGTCTGCAACGCCAGATACTGCATGCCCCAGTCATGCTCGAGCATGAACTCGTGCGTGGCATGCACCACGCCGTAGGGGATCGTCGACCCGAGCTCCGCCACCATCAGGTAGTCGTTGACGATGATCCAGCCGTCGCCTCGCACCTTGCGCCTCGCCACGACAAGGTCGCGGCGGACGAATTCGTAACGATGGTCCGCATCGATGTAGATCACGTCGACGCTGCCATCGTCGAGCCGCTCGAGACAGTCGGCACTGTCGCCCTCCAGCACGCGCACGCGACCGGCCGCGATCGCGCCCTCGAACGCCGAGCGATACGCCTCGGCATGGGTCCTGCCGCCGAGCAGCACCGAGGGCTTCTGTCCCCACAGCATGTCGAGTTCGTGCAGCCGGAACTCGTCGATCGCCACGAACAGGCTCGGCTCGCACACCGACAGCACCAGCCGGGAGAAATTGCCGGTCGCCACTCCGACCTCGGCGAACACCGACCGCTTCGGCAGCAACGGCAGGATCGCCTCGCGGTTGGGCAGCAGGCCGGCGCCGTGCAGCAGACGTGCCGGCAGGGCGAGCGCTTCGGGCGGCAGTGTCATCATCTCCCCCGCGGATCGGTGCCGGATGATACCGCCCGCTCGACGGATGGCGACATGCTGTAGAACAGGCTATGCCGCGCTCCTCTCCCTTCCTGCCCGCCATCGGCATCGCGCTGTGCGCGACCATCCTCGCCCTGCATGCCGGCCTGCTGCCGGAGGCGCACTGGCAGGGCGACGACTTCATCTGCGCGGCTTTCGCTCGCGCGGGCGGCTGGCGCTATCTCTGGCAGGCGCGCATCGGCGGCTGGAGCCCGCGCCCGCTCTCCGAACTGCTGTTCTATGGCTTCGGCCGCCTCGCCGCCGCCAGCCTGCAGCCGTTCACGCTGCCCTTCCTCGCACTGCTCTGGGGCATGCTGTTCGCCACCACCCTGGTGACGCGGCGACGCGGCGCCGGTCCCGTGCGCATCCTGGCCGGGCTGAGCATCGCCTGCATGTTCCTGCTCGGCCACAGGGTCGCCGAGCTGTTCTTCTGGCCCGCGGGCGCGGTCGCCTACCTGACCACGCTGGCCGCCGACAGCCTCATCCTGTTCCTGCTGGTCGACGGCCGCGGCGAGAGCCTGCCAGGCGTCTGCGCCCTCTCGGCGGCGCTGGCCGCCGGTGCCGCCAGCAGCGAGTCCGGCGCGATCGCGGCGGTGCCGCTCGCCCTCGTGCTCACCGCGACCCGCCCCACGCCGAGCCGCATGGCCATCCTGCTGCCCCCGGCGCTGCTCGTCGCCGGCTTCGTGTTCTGGGTGCTGGCGCATCACCGGATGGTCTCGGCCGAGGCGACGCGGCATGTGCCGCTCGCCCGGTTCTGGCGCGGCCTGGGTCCGATGTCGCGCACCCTGCTTGCCGACGCGCTCTCGCTCTGGCCGGCGAAGCTCTGCCTCGCACTCGGCCTGCGCTGGAGCGGCGTCCTCGCCGCACCTGGGACGCGACCGCGCCGAGCCCTCCTCGGCATCGCCTTCGCCCTTCTGCTGGCAGCCTGCGTCAGCATCGCCACCGGCTTCTTCCAGTTCGGCACGAGCTGCTGCGAGCGGCATGACAGCCTGCGGCAATGCTGGATCGTGCTCGCCCTCGCCGCCCTGGCCATCGCCTCGACCCGCACGGTGCGCGCCGCCACGCGCGCCGGCCCGGCACTCCTGATCCTCGCCTGTCTCCTGGGGATGGCCCCGCGCCTGTCGGCCATAGCCTCGGATTACCGCCTGATGCCGGCGATCGTCGCCGCCCAGCGCGCGAACTGGCGCGACGGCCGCGACCGCGCCGGCGCGGACATGGTGTTCCGGCTGCCGCCCGAGGCCTCCCTGGCAGGCACCATCGGCATCCTTCCCGGCCGCTACCGGGAGCCTGCCTCGCATGACTGGACGGCGCACGGTGTCATGCAGTTCTTCGGCAAGCAACGCATCGCCATCCTGCCGCCGACGCGCTGACCGTGTCAGGCCTTCTTGCGGATGTCGCTCAGCCAGCTGACGTGCTTGCCGAGCCGCAGGCAGATTGCCCCCGGCTCCATTCCCTGCTGCAGCAAGGCGAGCGCACGGTCCCGCAAGGCCGCCTGGTGCGCGAGCAGGCGTGGGCTGTCCTCGGGTCCGACCGCCGGCGCCGCCGCGGCGCGCCGATCATACAGCGCATCGCGCCGCAGCTTCTCGCGTGCCAGCAACTCGAAGACCTGATGCGGAACCAGTCCTAGTGCCTGTGCAGCTGCCTTGACCGGCATCCTGCGCTCATGCACCAGGCGCCACGCCTCGGTTGCCGGTGTACCCCGGCTCATGACTGCCTCACTCAAATGTCCCGTCCGCTTCCTGACTGTGTCTTCCAGGCCGCATTGTCGACCTTTTCGTTCGACATTGCCAGCTTTCTTGTTGACGCTTGCTTTGAAGTCTCACGACCAGGAGATCGCATGCAAGAGCAACCGCGCCGTATCCCGGCGATCACGCCGACCGGCCGGCGGTTCTTCGACGAGCCGCACTGATGCGCATCGAGGTCGCCCCCGGGCTGTCGATCGACGAAGGCGAGATCGCGATCAGCTTCATCCAGTCGGGCGGCCCGGGCGGCCAGAACGTCAACAAGCTGGCGACGGCGGCGCAGCTTCGCTTCGACGCGCGCTTCAGCCTGTCGCTGCCGAACCCGGTAAAGACCCGGCTGCAGGCGCTCGCCGGCAGTCGCCTGACTCGCGACGGCGTCATCGTCATCACCGCGCGTGAACACCGCTCCCAGGAGCGCAACCGTCAGGAAGCGATCGACCGTCTGCTCGCCCTCATCGCCACCGCCGCGAAGGTGCCGATCAAGCGGCGCCCGACACGCGCCTCGTACGGCGAGCGACAGCGCCGCCTGCAATCCAAGAGCCACCGCGCCGCCACCAAGCGCGACCGCGGCTTCCGCGGCGAGGAGTGAAGCGTCCGAGCACGCTCAGGCCATCACCGGATCCACATGCGAGAAATCGAGGTTCTTGGGGCCTTCAAGGATACAACCGCTGTGCGAAAACTCGAGCCGTCTTTCGCGCAGGGCCTGACGCAAGGTCGAAGCCATGAGCTTTGCATTGCGATAATCGCGCATGATCGCCTCTCGAACCCGGGGCAGACCATCATCGTCAGTGCTTGCCTTGCTGACCGGTCCGCCCGCTTGGGGAGAGGACCAAACGTGCAGCAGGATGCGTTCACCATACCCGAGTCGGGCGCAAGCGGCCGGCCGCATCAGCCATGCGCATTAATCCAGGCGAGCACGTCGCCGGTCAATGGAAATAGGAAGCAAGGCCAGGGCGCTGCCCTGGACCCGCCAAAGGCCCCGGCCTTTGGAAACCACTTCGTTAAGACAGATGGATTCTCAAGGCTTCGCCTTGAGCGGGTCCAGGGCAGAGCCCTGGCCAAACAGGATATGACGAAGTTCCGGCGGCTCATCACTCTCCGCAACGACCGACAGCTTGCACGAACTTGGTCGATCGGAGCTTACCCGTGCGGAAAGGAAGCCTAGCCCACCGTCGCGATCGGGATCCTGCCGTCCTCGATCACCTTGAGGATGGTGCCGCCGAGCGAGCCTTCGCCGGCCGGGTGCGACCGGCCGCGCACCCCCATCACCACCAGGCTGGCCGCTTCCTCGCGCAGTGCCTCGAGCAGGACCCGGCCGGTCTGGCGGTGGGCGTTCTCCCGTACCACCAGGCGCGCGCTCGCATTGTGCAGCGCGACGTACGAACCGATTGCCTCGCGCGCCCGTACGCCCACCGTATTGCGCCCGACGATGACCACGTGCACCGATCCGGCGCGCTGCACCAGCGGCAAGGCCTGGCCGAGCGCGTGCGAGGCCCCGGCGCTGCCATCCCAGGCGACCACGACGTGATCCAGCAGCCTGACAGGGTCGCAAGGGCGCGGCGGAGCGAGCAGGGTCAGACGCCCGCACGCCAGCAAGGCGTCGCGGAAGCCGCGGCTGTCGATGCCGGCGGCAACGATGCGCGGCTCCTCTCCGGGACGACCCAGCGAACGCGTGACGACCAGATCGCAGGCTCGACCCAGTGACGCGCCAGCATAGACCGCGCCGTCCGGGATCTCGCGCCATCCCGTCCGGACGGCGCCGGCGTCGAGCCCGGCCGCCCAGGCCTCGAACACGCTGCGGGCCGATGCCGAGTCCGGCGCTGCCGGCGGCTCGTCCTCGAGCCCGGCCCGCTCCGAGATCCATGCAGCCTCGATCGCAGCACCGGATGGCGAGGCGAGCTGCCTCGCCAACTCAAGCAGCGGCCGAACGTCGTCCGGCCCATGCAGCGGCACGAAGATCCTGCGCACGCCCACTCTCCGAACCTGTCGCACGCCCCAGATACGACGCGACGATCAAAGATCAAGCGTCCTGCACGCGCCTGTTGCGCGAGGGCCACAGGTCGCCTTGACCATCGCCGGGACGCAAACTAACACGCTCCCCCAAGGGAGCCTCCTCGCCTCGGTACAATTCACTTGGAACCTGCCACGTCACCGAGGGTTTCGATCCGGATCGAGCTCTGCCGCCGGACGTCGCAGGCGTTCGCAGCCCGGCGTTCCCGCATATGAACGACGCCGCTGCGGCGGTGATCGCCGTCCCAGGCTTGCGTCAGGCCATCCGGGGCGCGTTGCCGGACTGGCGCACCGCCGGCCCGACCCTGCTGTACTGCCTGCGCACGCTGGCAGCGATCGCCCTGGCGCTGCATGTCGCCTTCTGGCTGCAACTGCAGTCGGCCGCCTCCTCGGCGATCACCGTGCTGATCGTCGCCAATCCGGTCGCTGGCGCGCTCATCTCCAAGAGCCTCTGGCGGCTGCTCGGCACGCTCGTCGGCGCCGTCCTCGCGATACTGCTGATGGCCGCCTTCGCGCAGGCGCCGCTGCTGTTCTTCATCGCGTTCTCGACGTGCATCGGCGCCGCCTGCGTCGTCTCCACCCTGCTCCGTTACTTCAAGGCATACGGCGCCGTACTCGCCGGCTACACCATCATCATCGTCTGCCTGCCGGCCTTCGACGATCCGGCGATCGTCGTCCTCAGCGCGCTCTCGCGGGTCTCGGCAGTGTCCGTCGGCATCGTCTCCGCCGCCCTGGTGTTCCGTCTGACCAGCCTGCGCACCCCTTCGCGTCTGCCCGAGGCTCTCATCGGCCTGATCCGCGATGCCGCCGCGTCCCTCGCCAGCCGCCTCGTGCGCGGGTGCGACCTCGCCCCGCCACGGGCCAGCGCAGATGCCGCACCCGACCCGGATGCGGACCGCGCGAGCCTGCTGAACCGGGCCGGCGGCCTGCAGGAGATCATCGAATACGCCGCTGCCGACAGCTACGCCGTGGCGCGCCAGGCCGGGACGCTGCGGCAGGGTGCCGCCGGCCTGATCGGCGTGCTCGCCGCACTGCATCCGCTGCATCCGACGCTCGACGCGCGCGATCCCCTCGCGGGCCCGGTGCGCGATGCGATCGACGCCTTGCGACAGGTCTCGCCCGAGACGCAAGCGGCAGTCCTGCTGCGGCTCGGCGACATGCGCGACCGCCTCGCCGAAAGGCTGCGCGACCTGCCCGCGCATGCCGACCTGGCAGAGCTCGCCGCCATCGAGCGCGTGCATGATCTGCTCGACCGCCTGCACGACGCCGTCCGCCGTCTGCTCGAAGCACCGGTTCGAGCCCCTCTGTTCCGGCTCGAACATCGTCCGCGCACGCGGCTGCGTCCCTACCTGGACTGGCCGGCCGCGCTGCGCAACGGCGCGCGCGGCGGGATCGTGACGATGCTCGCCTGCCTGCTCTGGTACGTAACGCAATGGCCCACCGGTCCGACCCTGCTCGCCTACCTGGTACCCGCTGCCTGCCTGCTCTCCACCAATCCGAGCGCCTCGCGCGCCAGCATCGACTTCTCCATCGGCACCCTGCTCGCGATCCCGGCGAGCTACGTCTGCGAGACCCTGATGCTGCCGCAGATCAGCGGTTTCCCGTTGCTGGTGCTCGCCCTGGCGATCTGCCTGTTGCCGGGCATCTGGCTGCAGTTCCATCCGCGCTACGGCCTGCGCGCGTTCGGCTACGTCGTCTTCTTCAGTGCGATGATCGGCATCCGCAACCCGGCGCGCTTCGACGATGTCGACCTGCTCAACGGCTGGATCGCCTACCTCCTCGGCATCGCCTCGCTGATCGTGGTGTTCCGCGCCCTGTTGCCGGCCGATCCGGTGCGCGACAGCAACCGGCTGGCGCGCAACCTGTCCCGCGCCACCGCCGCGCTGGCGCGCCGACGCAGCCTGCCGGACGCATCGGCCTGGGAATACCTGCAGATGCAGAAGCTGCTGCGCCTGATCCAGCGGCTGCAGCCGCTGCCGCCACGCGGCCGTCGCAGCGTCGTCGACGCAGCACTCGCGACGATCGATCTCGGCCGCATCATCCTGCGGCTGCGTGCCCTGCAGCCGCACATCCCGCTCGAGGCCGGCTCGCAGGAGGTGCTCGAGGCCGCACTCCGCGCGCTGCGCGATCTCGGTCGTGATCCGTCGCAGGCCGCGGCCGAAGCCGAGACCGCCGCGCGCCAGCTGGACGTGCACGCGGCCTCGCTGGGGCAGCGGCGCCTCGCCGCGATGCTGCGGGAGATCGCCACCCTGACCGCCGCCGCCGCCGGCTTCCTGCGGGCCGACTTCCGGGTCGACGATGTTCGCTGAAGCCCATTTCGCCGGGGTGCTGTTCGCTCCGATCGTGCTCTACGCCCTGGCGGCGTTGCCAATCCTGCTGCTGCTGCGCCTCGCACTCTGGCGGCTCGGCTTCATGCGCCTCGTCTGGAACCTGCCGCTGTTCGAGCTGTCGCTGTATCTCTGCATCCTCTCGCTGCTCGTCCTGCTGGTCTGAAAGAGCCCGATCCGGCCATGACGCTGTTCCTGACCCTGGTCCGGGCCGCCGCCCGGATCGCCGTCACCCTGGCGGTGGTGGCGGCGGCGCTGCTGCTCGGGATCGCGCTGTGGCGCACCTACATGGTGGCGCCCTGGACGCGCGACGGCCGCGTCCGCGCCTACGTGGTCGATATCGCTCCGGAAGTGTCCGGCACCGTCGACGAGGTCAGGGTCCGCGACAACGAACATGTCATCCGCGGCCAGGCGCTGTTCGTGATCAATCCGACCCGCTTCCGCCTGGCCATCGACGAGGCGGCGGCACACCTGCAGACCGCGAGCGAGGATCTGCGCCTGCGCCAGTCGGACGCCAGGCGACGCCAGGGTCTCAGCGGCATCGTCTCCGCCGAGGAACGCGAGCGCTTCACCTCGGTGGCATCGACCGCGCGGGCCTCCGTGGACGCGGCCCAGGCCCAGCTCGACGTCGCCAGGCTCAACCTCGCGCGCGCCACGCTGTACGCGCCGGTGAACGGCTACATCACCAACCTCGCGCTGCGCACCGGGGACTACGTCACCGCGGGCCAGTCGCGCCTCGCCCTGATCGATTCCGATTCGTTCTGGATCTACGGCTATTTCGAGGAGACCAAGCTCGGCGCGATCCATCCCGGCGACCCGGCCCGGATCAAGCTGATGGGCTACGCGCCGTGGCTGACCGGCCATGTCGAGAGCACACCCGCGGCATCCAGGATCAGAACAGCACGTCCGACCGGCTCGGCCTGCCTGACGTCAACCCGATCTTCACCTGGGTGCGTCTCGCGCAACGCATCCCGGTGCGCATCCATATCGATCGCGTCCCGCCGGGGATCCTGCTCGCCGCCGGCATGACCTGCTCGGTCAGCGTCGGCGTCGAGGCGGCGCCGCATCGCATCCGCCTGCAATCCTGGCTTGAGGACCATCTTTGAGGGCGATCGCCTTCACCGCCGCCCTGCTGCTGGGCGGCTGCACCCTGGGACCGAACGACCTGCCGCCGCACATCCCGGTCCCGCCCGGCTGGACCGAGCATGCGGCGACGGCGGCCGAGATCGCTCGCACCGAGGCGCAGATGCGGGACTGGTGGGCCTCGTTCCGCGATCCGCTGCTCGACCAGCTGGTCGCGGCCGC
>CAXUCM010000154.1:0-8596 GCA_964249315.1 uncultured Acetobacteraceae bacterium
CAAGGACCAGGTAGGAACGACCGGAAGCCCTGGACTTCATCACCATCGAACGGAATGTCGGGACGGTGCTGTTCGTGCCTGCCCGGCCGGGATGATCAGGCAGGATGGTCGCGAACATGAGAAGGATAGAGGTTCTGATCGACCATGCTCGAAACATCCGCGATTTCATCGTGGCTGCACGCAATCCGAGCATACCGCAGACGAGAATCGGCTTTCCGGTCGATTGCCTGGAACATCATCCGACCCGACCCAACCGTCTGAGCCGCTGGAGTCGCCGCCGTGGCCTCCGTCCCCGATGGCGTGGAACACGCCCGTCCAACCCGGTTGCGTTGAAAGCGGCCTGATCTCGGCCGGTTCCGTCGAGGCTCGCCTCTGGAAACCTCTTGCCCTGCGTCTGCGGGTGGGCTTGACGTTGGATCATGCAGCTACCGCTTCGGGCCATCAACGTCTTTCATGCCGCGGCACGTACCGGCAGCATCAGCAAGGCCGCGAGCGAGCTCGGCGTCACCCCATCCGCGGTCAGCCAGCAGATCCAGGCGCTCGAGATCCAGCTCGGCACGTCGCTGCTGACCCGGATCGGACGTCGTATCGTGCTGACGGAAGCCGGCGAGCGCTATTTCGAGGCGATCAGCGACGAGATCGAGCGCATCGCCGAGGCGACCCGCAATATCCGCGGCTATCGATCGGTGACGACCCTGACCGTGCGGGCGACGCCGACCCTGTCGAACAAATGGCTGCTGCCGCGGCTGCGGCACTTTCTCGAGGCCCATCCCGAGATCGAGGTGCGGCTCGACGGGACCAACGAGACCACCGACTTCTCGCGCGAAGCGGTGGATCTCGAGATCCGTCACGGCAGCGGCCGGTGGCCGGGCGTCTTCATCGAAGCGCTGGCGGCGGAATGCTTCATTCCGGTCTGTGCGCCGAGCTGTGCCGCGGCCGGGAGCCTGAGGCCAAGCGAGATCACCGAATTCAGGCTGATCCATTCGGTGAAGTCGCAAGCACAGTGGCCGCACTGGTTCGCGCTCGCCGAGGCCCGGCCGACCGTGCGCTGGCGACGCATCCTGTTCGATCGCAGCCACATGGCCATCGATGCCGCCGTCGACGGTCTCGGCATCGCCCTCGAGAGCGGCTTCATGATGTGGCGCGAGATGAAGGACGGCACGCTGATCTGCCCGGTCGCCGCACCCCCTCCCCTGGTCCTGACGACACAATGGATCGTCTGCCCGCACGACCATCTGCGGCAACATAAGGTGCGCGTCTTCCTCGACTGGTTGCGCGCGGAGCGCGACCTGGCCGTGCGTCTATCGAAGATCGTTGGCACCACCGTTTAGTTCGGCTAATCGATCGGCCGATAAATCTGGATTGTCCCAGCCAGGAGCACCGCTTACGGTGATCGGCAAGAAAGAACTTCGGTCTCGCCGAGCGGTGCGACAGACCTTTGTCCGGGACAAGCGAACATGAACCTCTCTACCTTGCTGTCGGCGCGCGCATCGGACGGACGTCCGGTGCGCGTCGGGCTCATCGGCGCCGGCAAGTTCGGGTCGATGATCCTGGCGCAGGCACAGCAGATCGCCGGCCTGCACGTGGTCGGCGTCGCCGATCTCGACGTCGGCAAGGCACGCGCCTCGCTGGCGCGCGTCGGCTGGCCGACCGAACGGTATGCGGCACGGTCGCTGGGCGATGCCCTGCGACAGGGATCGACCTGCGTGCTCGAGGACGCGGCAGTGCTCGCCAATTGCGACGAGATCGAATGCATCATCGAGGCGACCGGTCATCCGATCGCCGGCGTGCGACACGCGCTCGCCGCGATCGAAGCCCGCAAGCACGTCGTCATGGTCAATGTCGAGGCCGACGTGCTCTGCGGACCGCTGCTGGCGGCACGCGCACGTGCCCAAGGCGTCGTCTATTCGATGGCCTACGGCGACCAGCCCGCGATCATCTGCGAACTCGTCGATTGGGCGCGCGCGTGCGGCTTCGAGCTCACCTCGGCCGGCAAGGGCATGAATTTCGAGCCGCGCTACCGCTACTCGACTCCCGACACGGTGTGGGGCTTCTTCGGCTGGAGCGAGGAGGAGGTGGCGAAAGGCGACTTCAATCCGAAGATGTACAACTCGTTCACCGACGGCACCAAGGCCGCGATCGAGATGGCGGCCGTCGCCAACGGCACCGGCCTCGATTGCCCCGATGACGGACTGGCCTTCCCGCCGGCCGGCCTGCACGATCTCGCACACGTCTTCCGCCCTGCGCAGGATGGCGGTCGCCTGTCGCGCAGCGGTCTCGTCGACATCGCCGCGAGCCAGGAGCCCGACGGGCGCGAGGTGCTGAACAATATCCGCTACGGCGTGTTCGTTACCTTCAAGGCGCATAACGAATACGCCCGCGCCTGCTTCAAGCAGTACGGCCTGCTCACCGACGCCTCCGGATGGTACGGGTCGATGTGGCGGCCGTTCCACATGATCGGTCTCGAGACCAGCGTGAGCGTCCTCTCGGCGGTGTTGCGCGGCGAGCCCACCGGCTGCTCCAGGGAGTTCCGCGGCGATGCGGTGGCGACCGCCAAGCGCGACCTCAAGGTCGGCGAGCTTCTCGACGGCGAAGGCGGCTACATGGTCTGGGCGAACGCGATCCCGGCGGCCAGGAGCCTCTCGTTCGGCGGCCTCCCGATCGGCCTGTCCGGCAACGTGCGGCTGAAGCGGCCGGTCGCCAAGGACAGGATGGTCAGCTTCGACGATGTCGAGATCGTCCGCGACCTGGACATCGTCTCCCTGCGTCGGGAGATGACGGCGGTGCCGACGAACGCCGCCGCCTCGCCTGGCTGAGCCTCAAGGCCAGGGCTCTGCCCTGGCCTTCAACATTAGATCCGATAGATCCGCTCGGCATTTGCATGAAGGATGCCGGCCGCTTCGAACTGCGAGCAGCCGCAGACGGCAGCACCGATGGCGTGCAGGATGGTGTCGCCGGGCGCGAACAGCCGGTCGACGGGAAGGTTGCTGCCGACCATGACCCGATCCGGACCGAAGATGTCGATCGTCCGTCGCAGCAGCGGCACCGTATCCGCCAGACGCCAGTGCGGATGACCGAGACCCAGGCCGGAAAGCTTCACCGAGACGTTGGCGGCGACAGACAGGCGTCGCATCGCCGCCTCCCATCTCGCGAGACCGTCCGCGCTGCGATCCACCGGCATGCCGAAATGGTCCAGCACCAGGTTCGTCGCCGGATGGTCGCGGGCGAGCGACAGCGCCATGTCCATCTGCGGCCAGTAGATCTGCAGGTCGAAGCTGAACGCGTAGCGCTCCAGCAGGGCGAAGCCGCGGCGCCATGCCGCCTGCTGCATCAGGTCCGGCCGGCACGCCACCCGCAGGCGCGGATCCGCATGCCAGTTCAGGATCTGCCGGATGCCGCGCACGCGGACATGAGCGGCGTGCGCCTCGAGCCTGCGCTCGACCGTCGGATCGGCGAGGTCTGCGAACGCGACGATCGCGTCCGGCCGACCCTCGCGCGCGGCCAGATGCTGCAGCCAGACCGTCTCGCCCAGCGGGTCTGCCGGGTCCCAGCCGTTCTGGACGTGCACGACCTTGCGGATCGGATGGCCGGCGGTGTCGCGCGCATAGTCTGCCGGCAGGTAGTTGCGACGAAGCGGCGCGAGGTCGCCTTCGAGCTGCGGCGGCCGATCGAGGTCGCGCAGCCAGGGATAGGGGTTGCTCAGGTCCTGGAAGTGCTGGTGCGCATCGACGATGTATGCAGCCTCCACGGCAGGCTCACCGACGTCGGCGGGTGAGCTGGTCGCCGTAGACGGCCAGGATGACGACGACGCCGGATGCCACGTACTGCCAGAAGGACGGTACGTTCATCAGCGTCAGGCCGTTCTGCAGACCGCCCAGGGTGAGCGCGCCGATCAGCGAGCCGAGCGGATTGCCGATGCCGCCGAACAGGCTGGCGCCCCCGATCACCGCCGCACCGATCGCCTGCAGCTCGAAACCGTTGCCGCCGATCGGCTCCGCCGCGCCGATCCGCGCGATCAGCACGAAGCCGGCGATGCCGGCAAGCACGCCCGACACGGCATAGACCAGGATCTTGCCGCGATCGATGCTGATGCCGGAGAGACGCGCCGCCTCCTCGTTGCCGCCGATCGCGATGACCTGCTCGCCGAGCGCGGTAAAGCGGATGAACAGGAATGCGGCGGCGGCGATCACGATGGCGAACAGCACCGGCGCCGGCACGCCGAGCAGCCGTCCGGCGATCACGTCGCGGAAGCCGGGCGGCAGGCCGTAGATCGGCTGCCCCTTGGTGTAGATTAGCGCCGCCCCGCGAAACACGCTCAGCGTGCCGAGCGTCACGATGAAGTCGGGCAGCTTGAGCTTGGCGATGAGCAGACCGTTGGCGAGTCCGCAGACCAGGCCGACGAGAAGGCCCGCGGCAATGCCGACGAACACGCCGTGCGACAGCATGTCCGCGGTCACCATGCTCGACAGCCCGACGACCGAGCCGACGGAAAGGTCGATGCCGCGGGTCATGATGACGAGCGTCATGCCGACCGCGATGATCGCGTTGATCGACGATTGCAGCATGACGTCGATCAGGTTGGCCGGCTGGTAGAAGCTGCTGGTCAGTACCGAGAAGACGACGAACAGACCGACGCAACTGGTCAGCGTCCCTGCCTGCCGGAACAGGCTGCGACGCCGCACCGCGGGACCGGCGGGATTGGCCATCGGCGCCGTCATGCCGCGTCTCCCGATGCCGCGTGCGCCATCAGTTTCTCCTCGCTGAGCTCGTTCGAGTTTTCCAGCACCCGGGTGATGCGACCGCCGAAGACGATGCCGATGCGATCGGCCAGCAGCAGCAGTTCCGACAGTTCCGACGAGATCACCAGGATGGCGGCTCCTTGCGCTGCCAGGCGCTGCAACTGGACGTAGATCTCGGCCTTGGCGCCGACATCGATGCCGCGCGTCGGCTCGTCGAACAGCAGGATGCGCGCGCCGGTCGCCAGCCAGCGGGCGATGATGACCTTCTGCTGGTTGCCGCCCGAGAGGCTGCTGATCAGCGCGCCCGGCGCGCGCGGGCGGATGCCGAAATCCTCGATGGCGCGGCCGATCTCGGCGTGCCTCGCGCCGCCGCGCAGCACGCCAAGGCGTGAGAATCGCGCAGGACTGGCGAGGCCGAAATTCTGCTCCACCGTCATCATCGGCACGATCGCGTGACCGCGGCGATCCTCCGGGATCAGGGCGATGCCGGCGCGGATCGCATCCGCCGGCGCATGGATCCGCGCGGCACGCCCATGCACCAGGATCGTGCCTCCGATGCTGCGATCGATGCCGAAGATCGCGCGCAGGATCGCGGTGCGTCCCGAACCCATCAGTCCGGCGAGGCCGAAGATCTCGCCGGGCCGCACGGCAAGCTCGACATCATGCACCCGCTGCGTCGAGACCTTCTGCAGCTCCAGCAGCGCGCCGCCCGGCTGACGGGCGGAGGTCTGGTGCCGCCCCATCCGGCACAGCTCACGCCCGACGATCAGCTGGTTCAGCGCGTCGTCGGTGAACGAGCTGATCGGACCCGAGGCGACCACCGCGCCGTCGCGCAGGATCGTCACCCGGTCGGCGACCCTGCGGATCTCCTGCATGCGGTGCGAGATGTAGACGATGGCGCGTCCCTCGGACTGCAGCTGCCGGATCACGTCGAACAGCCCGTCCTGCTCGGCCGGCGTCAGGCTCGAGGTCGGTTCGTCGAAGGCGATGATGCGGCCGCCGCGCGCGAGCGTCCGGCTGATCTCGACGAGTTGGCGATCCGCCATCCCGAGCGTCTGCACCCGCGCGGCCCCCCGCGGCGCGGCCCCCCCCGGCCCGGCCGCGCGCGCCCGCCGCCCCGCCGCCGCCTCCGCACGATGACGCCCTCGCGGCACGATGCGCATCGACCGCGTCTGTCCGAGGAAGACGTTCTGCGCCACGTCGAGCTGCGGCACCAAGCTGAGCTCCTGGCTGACCATGCCGATGCCGAGCGCGAGTGCGTGACGCGGTCCGTCGATGCGGGTGGCGCCGACGGCGTCCAGCTCGATCTCGCCCGCATCCGGCTGGATGACGCCGAACATGATCTTCATCAGGGTCGACTTGCCGGCGCCGTTCTCGCCGAGCAGGGCGTGGACCTCGCCCTTTCGCAGCGTCAGCTCGACATCCTTCAGGACGCGGATCGCCTGGAAAGATTTGCAGATGCCTTGCATGCGCAGCATGATCGCTGCATCCGCGACGCGGTCGCCGGAGGCGGCCATGGCTTGCATCGCTGCTCTAGTCGCCGGTGGCGCTCGGGAAGTCGCCGAGATTGCTCTTGCTGATCACCACCTGCGGCGAGATCACCCAGGGCGGGATCGGCTGGCAGCCGAGCAGCCGGATCGCCATCTGCACGCCGAGCTGGCCCTCGTTGTACGGCGCCTCGGCGACTGTGGCCCGGAGTTCCCCTGCCTCGATCGAGCGCTTGGCCTCCTTGATCCCGTCGGTCCCGACCACCGCGATCTTGCCGAGCTGCCCCGCGCTCTTGACCGCCTCGACGACGCCGAGCGCCATGCCGTCATTGTTGGCGTACAGGCCGACCAGGTCGGGATGCTGCCGGAGGATGTTCGAGGTCGCGTTCAGGGCGGTCAGCCGATCCCAGTTGCCGGGCTGGCTGGCGACGAGCTTGAGGTTGGGAAACTTGCCGAGCTCGTCCTCGAAGCCCTTGATCCGCAGCCGCGCGTTCGGCGATCCGGCGGCACCCTCGATCTGCGCAATGTTGCCGCCATTCGGATAGGTCCGGTGCAGGAAGTCCGCGGCCTTGGCGCCGATCGCCACCTGGTCGGTGCCGATATAGGTGCTCGCACCCTTGGTGCGGGCATCGTCAATGACGATGGCGGGAATGTTGGCCGCCTGCGCCGCCTCGATCACCGGCACCATGTTGGAGTCGGATTCCGGCGACAGCAGCAGTGCGTCCGGCTTCTTCGACATCACCGTCTGCGCGAGGTTCAGCTGCTCGATCATCGATGACTCGTCGTTCGCCGCCTGCAGGTCGACCTGGATGGAGTGCTTCGCGGCCTCGCCCTTCACGCCGGCGGCGACGACCTGCCAGAACTCGTTGATCAGGGTCTTGGTGACGTAAGCGATATGCATCCCCGGCTTCACGGCCGGGAGCGATCCGAACTTCGCCGCGAGCGCGCTCGACTCGATCGTATCGGTTGCAGCCTTGGGATACGCGGAACAGGATTTCTGCGCCAGCGCCGACGCACCCGGCGACAGCGCGCCCAGGACCGTCATGGTGCCGAGCCATGCGAGTCGTTTGATCGTCATCGTTTGCTCCCCTGCTGGCGTTCGCCATTCTTGATTTCAGCGCCGGCCTTGCGCACCCGGACGCAGCGGAGATTATGGCGGCGTCACGATCAAGCGCAATTTAGAAGAGCTGTGCGACACCATAGACCTGCTACACGGTGCGACATCCGTCGTCGTGCATATCGGATCGGAAAAACGCCATGGACAAGAACGGGCGCAAGCGGATCGCGGTGACCGGAGCGTGCGGCAATCTCGGCCGCAAGCTGGTCCGGTGCTGCGCAGCGGCGGAATGGTGCGGCGAGCTCGTTGCACTCGACCTGGTCCCCATGCCGGACGCCGGCGGGAAGGTCGTGCCGGTGATCGCCGACCTCTCCGACCGGACCGATCGGCGCTGGCTGGACGCCATCCGCGGGGTCGATGCCATCGTGCATTTCGCAGCACGGAACCCCTATGTCGACGCCACCTGGCAGGACATGACCGCGTCGATCGACATGACCCTCAACCTGACCGGCGCCGCACGGGATGCGGGCGTCGGGCGGTTCGTGTTCGCCTCGTCGAACCACGTGATGGGCGGCTACAAGGAGGAGTCGCTGCGGATGGCGCCGGCCTCGTTGACGGTGCAGCTGCCGCCGCGGCCCGGTACCAGGGTGCGCGAAGCGGACGGCAGCGTCTCGGAGCCGCACCCGTACGCGCTGACCAAGCTGATCGGCGAACGCATCTGCCGCGAACGAGCGATGGGCTCGAACGGACGTCTGAGCGCGGTCGCGGTGCGGATCGGCTGGTGCCAGCCTGGAGACAATCGACCGGAGACGTTGAATGCCACCGGCGTTTCGGGTGCGATGTCCGCGGACGAGACCGACGCCGAAGCCGCGCGCGATCTCGCCTGGTTCCGCAACATGTGGTTGTCGAACCAAGACTTCACGCATCTGTTCGAGCGGGCGATCTCCGCCGATGCCGCGGACTGGCCCGAACCGGCACTCATCGTCAACGGCATGTCGGACAATCGCGGGATGCTCTGGGACATCGCGCCGACCCGGGACCTGCTCGACTATCGGCCGGCGGACGACGTGTCGGCGGATCCGGCTGCCGACGGCGACAGGCGCCCTTCCGGCCGTCGGCCGGCGTAGGCGTACACCGCCACGGACGTGGTCGCGAGGCAGGCGGCCAGGAACAGCAGGGCGGCGCGATCGCCGCCGGTCCAGTCCTTCAGCACGCCGACGATGAAGGGCGAGACGAAGCCGCCGAGATTGCCGATCGCATTCATCATCGCGAGTCCTGCCGCAGCACCTGCCCCGGTCTGCAAGGCCGACGGC
>CAXUCM010000155.1:0-8575 GCA_964249315.1 uncultured Acetobacteraceae bacterium
CATCGAGCGTCGGCAGCCCGGCGGCGGCGGCGATCTGGCGCTGCGCCCGGCCCTGACGCACCCGCTCGGCGGCGGCCTGCAGGTCGAGGTTCTGCCGGGCCAGCCGGTCGACCAGGGAGGCCAGCTCGGGATCGTGGAAGCTGTTCCACCAGGCCGCATCGACGATGCCGCCATAGGTGAAGGCGCGATCCCGAGGCGGCGGCGTCCCCCACCAGCGCTGCGGCGCCTCGTTCGCCGGCCGATCGAAGCGCGGCCCGACGGTGCAGCCGGCGAGCAGCAGCGGTGCTGCAGCCAGCACGAGTGCGAGGAGCGGGCGCATCGGCAATGGGCACTTCACCGGGCGGCTCAGCGTGTGGTGATGCGCATCGGGCTGTTGCGCTGCTCGCCCTTGACGTCGGCGAGCCCGGTCTCGATGCGCGTCTCCACCGACAATCCGATGCGCAGCAGCCGCGCCTCGGGCTGCCCGGGGGCGACGAGGATCTTCACCGGCAGGCGCTGCACGATCTTGGTGAAGTTGCCGGTGGCATTGTTCGGCTGGATCGGCGCGAAGGCGGCGCCCGAGGCCGGCGGCACGCTGTCGACGATGCCGTCGAGCTTGAGGTCGTAGGCGTCGACATGGATTCGCACCCGCTGTCCCGGCAGCACGTGCCGCAGGGACAGCTCGCGGTAGTTCGCCACGATGTACAGCGCGTCCAGCGGCACCACCGCCATCACCGCCGCTCCCGGACTGACATAGTCGCCGACCTGCACGTTCTTCTCGCCGACCATGCCGTCGACCGGAGCGAGGATGCGCGTGTACGACAGGTTGAGCTGCGCCTGTGCCAGCTGCGCCTGGTCGGAGCGGACGGTGCCCAGCGCCGCGTCGTACTGCGCCTGCAGGATCGGCAGCTGATGCTGCGTCGAGTCGAGCATCGCCTGCCCGCCCGCCACCGAGGCTTCCGCCTGGCGCAGCGACATGTCGGCTTGCTGGCGCTGCTGGACGGTGCCGGCGCCGGTGCGGGCGAGGTTGCGATAGCGCGCCTCGTCGGCACGCGCGAAGGTGAGCTGGGCTTCCGAAGAGGCAAGGCTCGCCTGCGACTGCGCGATCTGCGACGGCAGCCGGGCGATCTGTGCCGCGTAGTCGGCCGCCTGGGCCTGGTCGCGCGACAGCATCGCGGCGTCGTTGGCGAGCGTGGTGCGGATGTCGCGGTCGTCGATCGTCACCAGCAGCTGGCCGGCGCGCACCGGCTGGTTGTCGTCGACCGTCACCGCGTTGATCTGTCCGGCGATACGCGGCGCGATGGTGGCGTAGTGCGCCGTCACGTAGGCGTCATCGGTGTAGACGGTGTCGCCCGGCACGAAGATGATCGCCAGCACCACGATGATGAAGCCGACGACGATGACCCCGGCGACGAACCAGGGCCAGCGCGGCATCGGCTTGTCATCCGATTTGTCCTTCGCCTTGTCCTTCTGCTCGCCCTCCGGCTTGTCATCCTTCTTGTTCTGCTCGCGATCGCCGTCCTCGGCCATGCTCGGGTCCCGCTATTTCTTGGCCAGCGCGATGCGCGGCGGATAGGTTCGCACCGGCAGCAGCAGCAACACGATCATTAGGCCGACGGTCAAGACGGCGATCGCCAGAAACGCATCGCTCACGGTCAGCACGGTCGCCTGCCGTTGCACTTCGAGCTGGTATGCCTCGAGGCTGCCGGGAAAGCGCGG
The DNA here is from genome assembly GCA_964249315.1 of uncultured Acetobacteraceae bacterium. Lineage (GTDB taxonomy): Bacteria > Pseudomonadota > Alphaproteobacteria > Acetobacterales > Acetobacteraceae > Lichenicoccus. The sequence continues at coordinate 1,699 of CAXUCM010000155.1, forward strand.
CTGGCCGTTCGGCAGCAGCGGCGGCAGATCGCCGGGCACCAGTCCGCGCGCCTGCAGGACGCTGTAGCGTCCCTGGCCGGACTGGTCGACGATGCGGTTGTAGTGCAGGTCGCCGCGCCAGCGCATGATCAGCTGCAGCAGCCAGGTGCCGACCGGCTCGGCCACGGCGCGCGAGCTGTTCACCAGCGCCGAGGCGAACGGTCCCTCTTCCGGCTTGCGGATCGCGTTCGTCGCCGTCATCAGCAGCGGCATCACGATCATCGGCTCGCCGATCGCCTGCAGCGACTGCCAGACCACGAAGCCGCCGCCCTGCCAGACGCTGGTCAGGAACACGTTGCCGATGCAGGCGGCGAGGATGCAGGCCATGCCGAGGAAGCTCACCCAGCGCGAATCCAGCCGCTCGAAATCCAGCACGTAGGCGAGCAGCGGCAGCATCAGCAGCTGCGCCGCGGCGACTGGGAGGGTCACGATCTGCGACTGCAGCGGCCGGTAGCCGGCAACCTCCTGCAGGAAGGTCAGCGGGATCGTGGATGCGGACAGGTCGAGCAGCAGGAAGGTGAACAGGGTGATCAGCCCGTAGGCGAGATTGCGGCGCTTGAACAGGAACACGCCGAACAGCGGCAGCGGATGCAGCGCCTCGTTGACGATCAGCAGCGGGATCGAGACGACGCTGACCAGCGCCAGCACGCTGATCGTCTGCGAGTTGAACCAGTCGTAGCGATCGCCCTGTTCCAGCATGGTGCTGAACGCGCCGAGACCGATCGCGATCAGCAGGGCGCCGCGCCAGTCGAACTGCCGCACCCGCTGGTATTGCGGCGGATCCTGCTGCACGCCGTACCAGACCAGCACGGCGGCTGTGGCGCAGAGCGGCAGCGCCTCGAAGAAGACGAAGCGCCAGTCGACGATGTCGGTCCATAACGCCGCCAGCGTGGTTGCCATGTTCGGCCCGAAGGTCGCGGTCATCGCGTAGAGTGCCAGACCGTACAGGCGGATCGGTGGCGCCAGCACGCGCAGCCCGACCACCAGCAGCAGCGGGATGATGAAACCGCTCGACATGCCCTGCAGGAAACGCAATCCGAACAGCAGCGTCAGGTTGCCGGTGGCCGGCATGCACAGCGTGGTGACGCAGGCCAGCCCGATCGCGAACAGCGCCCAGCGCCGGATCGTCAGCGTCACGCCGAGCCAAGGCGACAACGCCATGCCGATGATCTGCCCCGTGGCGTACAGGCTGGTCAGCCAGGTGCCGGGATCGCTGCTGATGCCGAGCGCGCCGCGCACGTCGACCAGCGCGATCGCCGTGACCTGGTCGTTGAACTCGGCCGTCAGCGCCGCGATCAGCACGCCGAGCAGGCCGAGCAGGGGCCTGATCTGCATCCTATCGCGACGGACGCCGCATCGGCACGGGGCCGCTCACTGCCGGTCGGCGAGCTGCTGGATCAGCAGCGCGACCAGGCCCGACCAGCCGGTCTGATGCGACGCGCCGACGCCGCGTCCGGTATCGCCGTCGAAATACTCGTAGAACAATACCAGGTCCTTGAAGTCGGGGTCGGCCTGCAGCCGCGGATGCTCGCCGTGCACGGCGCGTCGTCCGTCGGCGCCGCGCGTGAACAGGCTCACCAGGCGCTGCGAGAGCTCGTCGGCGACGTCGTGCAGGCTCAGCATCCTGCCCGATCCGACCGGACATTCCACGGTCAGTCCCGTGCCGTAGTAACGGTGCAGGCGGCGCAGGCTCTCGGTGAGCAGGTAGTTCACCGGCATCCAGACCGGTCCGCGCCAGTTCGAGTTGCCGCCGAACAGGCGCGAGCGGCTCTCCGCCGGCCAATAGGCCAGCTCGAAGCTCTGCCCGTCCCGCTCGTACCGGTACGGATGCTCGGCATGCACCTTGGAGACGGCGCGGATGCCGTGCGGCGAGAGGAACTCGGTCTCGTCGAGCATGGTGCGCAGCAGCGCGGTCAGCCGATGCGCGCGCAGCAGCGACAGCAGGGTGCTGTCGTCGTGCCCGGGCTGATACCAGCGCGAGACCAGATCGGCGAGATCGGGACGGTTGTTGAGGAACCACTGCATCTGCAGCTTGAGCTGCGGCAGTCGCTCGATGTTCTCGCCGAGGACCACGGTGACGGCGAACATCGGGATCAGCCCGACCATCGAGCGCACCCGCAGCGCGGTCCGGTTGCCGTCGGGAAAGCCGATCTGGTCGTAGAAGAACTCGTCCTGCTCGTCCCACAGGCTGTTGCCCTCGGCCGAGGCGATCAGCAGGAAATGCTCGAAGAACTTGGCGGCGACATCCTCGTAGGCGCTGTCCTGCAGCGCCAGCTCGATGGCGATGCGCAGCATCGACAGCGCGTACATCGCCATCCAGGCCGTGCCGTCGGACTGCGACAGCACGCCGCCGCCGGGCACCGCGCCGGAGCGGTCGAAGATCGAGATGTTGTCGAGGCCGAGGAAGCCGCCCTGGAAGATGTTGCGCCCGGCGGAATCCTTGCGGTTCACCCACCAGGTGAAGTTCATCATCATCTTGTTGAAGACGCGCTTGAGGAAGAGATGGTCGGGCGCGCCGTTGATGTCGCGGTCCATCTCGAAGACGCGCCAGGACGCCCAGGCATGCAGCGGCGGGTTGGCGTCGCTGAACGACCATTCGTAGGCGGGCAGGGCGGCGTTGGGGTGGAGGAACCATTCGCGCGTCAGCAGCAGCATTTGCTCCTTGGCGAAGTCGGGATCGACCAGGGCCAGCACCGGGCATTGCAGCGCCAGGTCCCATGAGGCGAACCAGGGATATTCCCACTTGTCCGGCATCGACATGATGTCGGCGGCGCGCACATGCTCCCAGTCGCCGTTGCGCACGGCGCCGCGTCCCGGCGGCGGCTTGGGTCCGCGCTCGTCGCCTTCCAGCCAGAGATGCACGTCGTAATGGTAGAACTGCTTCGACCAGAGCATGCCGGCGAGCGCCTGGCGCTGCACCAGGCGGCGGTCGGCATCGTCGTCGCGCGCCTGCAGGGCGGCGTAGAACGCGTCGGCCTCCTCGATCCGGCGGCTGAACACCATCTCGAAATCGGCGAACGGCGGCGCGCTCTCCGAGGCCGGACGCAGACGCAGACGCAGCACCCGCTCGCCGCCGGCGGGCAGGGTGATCCGGTGCAGGGCCGCGCATTTTGTGCCGTGCCGCGCCGGGTTGATCGCGTCCGTGCGGCCGTGCACGACGAAATCGCCGATGCCGTCCTTGAAGAACCCCGGCTGGCTCTGCCCGTAGAGGCGATTGACGTTGGTGTCGTTGTCGCAGAACAGCAGCTCGTCCGCGGCCTCGGTGCAGAAGCGCATCTCGTCGAGGCGCCGGTGCAGCACCCGCACCTCCTGGGTGGAGACCGCCTCCAGCGAGGGCCGGGGGATGTCGTTGAACCACGACCAGACGTTGCGGGCCCAGAGCTGCGGCAGCACGCACAGGCTGGCCGGCGCGTCCGCGCGATTGACGATGCGCACGCGCATCAGGATGTCGTCGGGCGATGCCTTGGCGTATTCGACGAAGACGTCGAAATAGCGGTTGCCGTCGAACACGCCGGTATCGATCAGCTCGTATTCGCCGACGTCCTGGCCGCGCCTGCCGTTCTCGGCGACGAGTTCGTCGTAAGGATAGGCCGCCTGCGGGTACTTGTACAGCATCTTCATGTACGAATGCGTCGGCGTCGCATCCAGATGGTAGTACAGCTCCTTGACGTCCTCGCCGTGATTGCCCTCCTCGTTGGTCAGGCCGAACAGGCGCTCCTTGAGGATCGCATCCTGACCGTTCCAGAGTGCCAGGCCGAGGCACCAGCGCAGCTTGATCTCGCCGAAGCCGGCGAGCGCGTCCTCGCCCCAGCGATAGGCGCGCGAGCGCGCGTGGTCGTGCGGCAGGCTGCGCCAGGCCTGCCCGTCGGCGCTGTAATCCTCGCGCACCGTGCCCCATTGCCGGTCGCTCGGGTAGGGTCCCCAGCGTCGCCAGGCGATCCCGTCGCGCGCCTCGCGCAGGCGCTCGCCTTCGCGGGTCTGCATGATCGCCGCGGCCTGGATCATGCGCGCATCCGCTCGGCGACCGCGGCCAGGCGCGCGCACGTGCCGCGATCGGCAAGGCCGGTGATCGCCTCGGGACGCCAGTGTCGCTGGAAGGCACGCAGCACCGTCGCCAGTCGGTCGTCCATCCCGCCCTCAGTCTCCGGTGCGAAGCCGACCGTCCGCAATTCCAGGCGCACCGGCCGCAGGCCGGCCGCATCCAGCACCGGCGCACCGGTGCCGAGATCCGCCACGTCCTCGGGCCAGATGCCGATCCCGTCCGCCGCCAGCTGCCGCCACGGGAACAGCTCGCCCGGATCCTGCTTGCGATCGGGAGCGATGTCACTATGCCCCAGCACGCGCGCGGGCGAAATCGGATGGCGCGTGAAGATATCGCGGCAGAGCCGCCGCAGCGTCTCGATCTGTGCCGCCGGAAACGGCCGGTAGCCCCATTCATGTCCCGGATTGACGATCTCGATGCCGATCGAGCTGTCGTTGAGCAGCTCGCGCCCCTGCCAGCTCGAGAGGCCGGCATGCGCCGCGCGCCGGTGCTCCGCGACCAGCCGGAACAGCCGTCCGTCCTCCTCGATGACGTAGTGCGAGGACACCTCGGCCGCAGGATCGCAGAGCCGCGCGATCGCCGCCTCGCCCGTCCGCATGCCAGTATAGTGCAGGATCAGCGTGTCGACGGCGACGCCGGCAGGGCGGTCTCGCTGGTTCGGACTGTCGAGGAGAATGGTCCCCGGCTCAGGGCTCAAAGCCCGCGCTCGCGCTTGATCCGGTCCCAGGCGGCGTTGATGCGCGCGACCTTGTCGCCGGTCCGCGCGATCACCGCCTCCGGCTCGCCGCGCGCGGTCATCGAGTCCGGATGGTTCTCGCGCATCAGCCGCCGCCAGGTCTGGCGGATCTCGTCGTCGCTGGCGCCGGCCTTGAGCCCGAGCACCGCGTAGGCGTCGGGCTCGCTGGAGCTCGGCCGCGCGGCGCCGCTCTCGGCGCGTTCCCAGGCGGCCCGCGACAGGCGCAGCGCGCGGTGCACGCGCCGCAGGAACTCGCCCTCGCGATCGTTCAGCGGGCCGTCCGCGCGGGCGATGGCGAACAGCGCGACCAGCACGTCCTCCAGCACCACCGGCTGATCGGCAAAGGCGTGCCCCAGCTCGGCGGCGAACGGCTCGAAATCGTCGGTGCGGCTGCGCGCCTGATCGAACAGGCGGCCGATCTCGCGGGTCGATTCCGGCGGGATGCGGAAGCAGCGCTTGAAGGTGTCGATCTCGTGCCGGTTCACCGGGCCGTCGCACTTGGCGAGCTTGGCCGAGAGGATCACCGCGACCAGGGCGAACAGCTGGTCCTTGCGACCCATCACCGCGGCCATGCGCGCCGCCACTCGCGCCGCGGCGCTGCCCGGATCGGCCTGCACCCGGCGGTCGCCGCCCGCGGCGCTGAGCCAGCCGCCGGCCGGCGGGTCGAGCAGGGAGCCGCGATCGGCGGCGTGACCGAGGGCCGCTCCCAGCACCGCACCCACCGGGCCGCCCACCGCGAAGCCGGTCACACTGCCGAAGAGCTTGCCCCAGATCGCCATGACCTCGGCAATATCATGCGGGACGGCTGCCGGTCACGCCCTCGGGGGCGGTCGCGAGCAAGGCAAGGGGCTTTGCCCCTTGAACCCCATCAAAGGCGAAGCCTTTGAAATCCATTTACTATCCGGCTCGCACGGGTGCCGGTGACCTCTTCAAGAGGATTTCGAGGGCTCCGCCTTTGATCGGCCTTTACTGGGGCAGGTGCCGCGGCCGATCGACGCAGACGCGATGCGCCAGCTTCAGCAGCGAGCGCGCACTGGTCGGCATGCCGGCCCGGTCGGCCTGTTCGGCCAGGGCCAGCAGCTGGTGCGACAGGGTGAGCGGGCTGACCGGGAAGTCGGCGAGGTCGCGATCGGTGGGGCTCGACAGCATCGGTGGGTTTCCTTCGGGCGACTGGGGTTCCGGCCGTCCCCGGCCGCAGACGCAGGATGGCGCGGACACCCTTTCCGGATAGTTAACGAAACGGTGCCGTTTCGCTTTTTTCATGCAAATCCGGACCGGTAGCGAGGCGTCGGCCCGGCTCGTTTTTGCGACGCCGCTCAGCCTGCGTGCCGCAGCGCCAGCACGCGCAGGGCGGAAGCCAGCGGGCGCCCGGGATCGCGCTCGCCGTCGATGCGCGCGACCAGGCTTGCCAGGCTGCAGCCTTCTCGTGCCGCGATCGCCTCGAGCGCGTGCCAGAACTCCGCCTCCAGGGCGACCGAGGTGCGATGACCGGACAGCGACAGGCTGCGCTTGTGCAGTCCGGATGCGGCACTCATGCGCCGGCGAGCCGCAGCACCGCCCAGCGCGCGGCCTCGGCGACCACCGGATCGGGGTCGCGGGTGAGCCGCTCGGCGACCGCGGCGAGCTGCGGCTCGGCCGAGTTGCCGATCGCGATCAGCACGTTGCGCACGAAGCGGTCGCGGCCGATGCGCTTGATCGGCGAGCCGGTGAACATCGCCCGGAAGCCGGCATCGTCGAGTGCCGCCAGCGTGGCGAGGCTGGGCGCGCGCAGGTCTTCGCGCGCGCGCAGCTTGGCCTGGCGCGCGACGCCGGCGAAGCGGTTCCACGGGCAGGCCGCCAGGCAGTCGTCGCAGCCATAGATGCGGTTGCCGATGGCGGTGCGGAACGCCTCCGGGATCGGTCCGGCATGCTCGATGGTCAGGTAGGAGATGCAGCGGCGCGCATCGAGCCGGTACGGTGCGGGGAAGGCGCCGGTCGGGCAGGCCGACAGGCAGGCGGTGCAGCTGCCGCAACTGCCGGCGCGCGGCTCGGAGGCGGGCAGCTCGAGCGTGGTGTAGATC
>CAXUCM010000156.1:0-8554 GCA_964249315.1 uncultured Acetobacteraceae bacterium
GCTGAGCCTTGAGCGATTGAGCCGCGAAGCGGATCAATGGGCAGAGCCCTGGCCTGGAGCGTTGTCGGGCGAGAAAACCGGCGCTCGCTTCTCCAGGAACGCCGTGAACGCCTCCCTCGCCTCGGCGCCGCGAAGGGCGTGACCGAACGCCTCGATCTCGCGCCGCATCTGTTCGGCGAGCTCGGCCTCGCCGGTGCGCGTCAGGGCACGCGTCGCGGCGAGGGCTCGCGGCGGCTTGGCTGCGAGGTCCGCGGCCTTGCCGAACGCATGCTCGCGCAGTGCCGCCGCCGGCACGACGCCGCTGATCAGGCCGGCCTGCAGCGCCTCCGGCGCGCCCATCGCCTCGCCAAGCAGCAGCATGCGGGCAGCGCGCTGACGGCCGAGCAGTATCGGCATGATCAGGCTGGAACCGGCCTCGGGGACCAGGCCCATCGACACGAACGGCACCCTCAGACTGGCTTCCGGACTGGCATAGACCAGGTCGCAGTGCAGCAGCATGGTGGTGCCGATACCGACCGCGAGGCCCTGCACGGCAGCGATGACGGGCTTGCTGCAGCCCGCCAGCGCCTGGATGAAACGCCAGGCGGCGGACGCGCCGATATCGTCGCGGGCGGCGAGGAAGTCGCCGATATCGTTGCCCGCGGTAAAGTCGGCGCCGGCGGCACTGATCAGGAACACCCGGGCGTCGGCGCGCTCGCAGCCTTCGGCCAGGGCGGCGATGCAGCGTTCGTACATCGCCGTCGTCAGCGCGTTCTTCTTCTCGACGCGATCCAGACGGATCTCGACGATCGCGCCGTGCATACTGACCGAGACGTTCTCGCTCATGGTCGGGCCTCCTTGTGCGTGCTGGGCGGACCATGCATCACCTCGCCGGCAACGTGAACACGCGCATCGTCGCGGGCCATCCACGGCGCTTGACCCGGCCCACATCCACATGACATGACCAAGACAAATTTGAGACGACACCTCCCGACATGTTGCGGGCGGGAACGTCTCGACAGGCGGCGCCGAACAGTTTCGGCGGGGAGGCCGAGCGATGTCGAACACTCTTGATGACGTGCGTGTTGGCGGCCTGCCCGAGCAACTGGGGTCGTTGGGCGGCGTGCAGACCAATATTCCGGCCCGGCTCGACCGGTTGCCCTGGTGCCGCTTCCACGTGCTGCTGGTGTCTGCTCTCGGCGTCACCTGGATCCTCGACGGGCTCGAGGTCAACATCATGGGATCGATCGGGCCGATCCTGCAGGATCGCCGCACCCTGGGCCTCTCCGCCGAGCAGATCGGCGGCGCCGCGTCGGTCTACGTCGTCGGTGCCGTGATCGGCGCCCTGTTGTTCGGCTGGCTGACCGACCGGTTCGGGCGCAAGAGCATCTTCAGCGTCACGCTCGGGATCTACATCGTCGGCGTGCTGTGCTCCGCCTTCTCGTGGAATATCGGCTCGTTCCTGTTGTTCCGACTGCTCACCGGGGTCGGCATCGGCGGCGAGTATGCCGCGATCAACTCGGCGATCGACGAGCTGATCCCGGCACGGTTGCGCGGCCGGATCGACCTGATCGTCAACGGCTCCTTCTGGCTGGGCACGGGAGCCGGTGCCGCCGCGTCGCTCTACCTGCTGAGCGGACACGTCATGAACGTCGATCTCGGCTGGCGGCTCGGCTTCGGCGTTGGCGGCGTGCTCGGCCTGGTGATGCTGCTGCTGCGGCGCTGGGTGCCGGAGAGCCCGCGTTGGCTGGTCACGCACGGCAAGCACAGCGAGAGCCATGCCGTGATCGCCGAGATCGAGCGACGGGTGGTGCGCTGCACCGGCATCCCGCTGAAGACGGTGCACGAGTCGCTGCTGGTCTACCCGCGCCGGGTGTTCGGCTACGACGTGGTGTTCAAGGCGATGCTGGGCGACTATCGCGAGCGCTCGCTGCTGGTGCTGGTGCTGATGGTGGCGCAGGCGTGCCTCTACAACGCGGTGTTCTTCACCTACGGCATGGTGCTGACCAAGTACGAACATGTCTCGGCGTCGCGCATCGGGATCTTCATCCTGCCGATCGCAGCCGGCAACTTCCTGGGTCCGCTGCTGCTGGGCCGGCTGTTCGATACGATCGGCCGGCGCCGGATGATCTTCAGCACCTATGCGATTTCGGGACTGCTGATGCTGGTGTTCGCAGGCCTGTTCGCCGGGCAGCAACTGACCGCACTGACGCAAACGCTGGGCTGGGCGGTCATCTTCTTCTTTGCCTCGGCAGCCGCCTCCGCCGCCTACCTCACCGCGAGCGAGGTGTTTCCGCTGGAGACCCGTGCGACGGCGATCGCGCTGTTCTATGCCTTCGGCATGATCTTCGCCGCCGGCACACCCTGGATCTTCGGGCGGCTGATCGGCACCGGCGGACCGATCCCGCTGGCGATGGGCTACGGCTTCGCCGCCGTGCTGATGCTGGTCGCGGGCTTCACCGCCCTGCGGCTCGGAGTCGACGCGGAGGGCCGATCGCTGGAGAGCGTAGCACCTCCGGTCAGCGCGGCTTAGGCAAGGCCAAGGGCTCTGCCCATCGAGCCGCGAAGCGGATCGATGGAGGCCGGAGCCCCAACCTCGATCTTGGCGCTTCCGCTAGAAATCCGCCAGCAGCGCGTCGATGTCGGCCTGCGCCATTGCCGTTGCCGGCAGTTGCGGTCCGTTCAGCAGATGCGAGTCCGGACGTGCGTCGCTCGAGCCGAGCGAGGGGACGACCTCGTCCCAGCGATGCCGCCCGAACGTGTCGATGATCCGGCTCACCTTGGCGTCGACGACCTTGAGCGTGCTCACCACCTTGGTGATGCGCTGTCCGGTGATGTCCTGGAAGCTGCAGGCCTCGTAGATCCGCATCGTCGCGTCCTGGACGATCGCGGCTTCCGGCCCCTCGGGACGGGAAGCGGTCGCATCGAGGAGCTCGCAGGCCTCCAGGATCGCGTTGGTCGCATCCGCGGTGTGCGACACCACGGCATCGAGTTCCTCGCTCGCCACCGACACGTTGCTGTCCGAGGAGGCCTCCGTGCGCAGGGCTGCAATCTCCTCCTTGGCGACGGCGATGGTGCGGCCGAGATCCTCGATCTCGGCGAGAAGCCCCTTCTCGTGCGAGGACAGGCTGCCGCCCAGCGTATCAATCACCGCGCGCACGACGTCGGCGACCATCTGCGGGCGCACCGTCGGATAGGACGCACAGATGTTCACCAGCCTGGCGGAGAGGGCATGCATCTCCGAAAGCCGCTCAGCCATGACCCAGCACCTTCTCGATCTTGCCCTTCAGCGTCTCGGCGTTGAACGGCTTGACGATGTAGTTCGAGACGCCAGCCTGCTTGGCGGCCACCACGTTCTCGGTCTTGCTCTCGGCGGTGATCATGATGAAGGGCAGCGCCTTCAGGTGGGCATCGGCACGCACCGCCTGCAGCAGTTCGAGCCCGGTCATCGGCTGCATGTTCCAGTCGCTGATGACCAGGCCGAAATTCTTGGAGCGCAGCTTGGAGAGCGCCTCGGAGCCATCGGCTGCCTCGTCGACGTTCTCGAAGCCGATCTGCTTCAGCAGGTTGCGGATGATCCGAAGCATCGTCTTGTAGTCGTCGACGATCAGGACGTTCATGGCGGTGTCGAGTGGCATGTGGCAGCTCCCAGGGAGAGACGGTGCCCCATGATCGACGCGAATGATTGAGATCCCGTTTATGCGCGCGAGCGCTCTCGATCACTCCGCCGATTTGGCCAGCTGGTCGCGCCGGCTGGCGCCCTGGCGTTCGAACATCCAGCCCGGATATTCCGGCGGCAGCCGGCTGGCCTCGTCGAGCGCCCGCATCTGTGCCGCATCGAGGCTAAGATCGACCGCTGCGAGGTTGTCGGCGAGCTGTTCCGGACGCTTGGCGCCGACGATCACGCTGGTCACCACCCTCTGCTGCAACAGCCAGGCGAGGGCCACGCGCGCCACCGAGACGCCATGCGCCGCGGCGATTGGGTGCATGGCCTCGATGACGCCGTAGCCGCGCTCGCGGTCGACCGGCGGGAAGTCGAAATCGACGCGGCGGCTGCCCGGCTCGCCCGGACGGTCGCGCCCGTACTTGCCCGACAGCAGCCCGCCGGCGAGCGGGCTCCACACCATCAGCCCGACCTGCTCGCTGAGCAGCATCGGCACGATCTCGCGTTCCAGGTCGCGGCCGGCCAGCGTGTAGTAGGCCTGCAGGCTTTCGAAGCGCGCGAGTCCCCTATGCTCGGCGATGCCCTGCGCCTTCATGATCTGCCAGGCGGCCCAGTTCGACACGCCGACATGGCGCACGTGACCGTGCCGCACCAGGATATCGAGTGCAGCCATGGTCTCCTCGATCGGCGTCGCCGGGTCGAAGCCGTGCACCTGGTAGAGGTCGATATGGTCGAGCTGCAGCCGCTTCAGGCTCGCCTTGACGCCGTCGATGATGTGCGAACGGGTCAGTCCGCGCGCGTTCTGGCCCGGGCCGGTCTGCCCGAACACCTTGGTGGCGACGATGATGTCCTGGCGCGGCAGCTTGAGGTTGCGCAGTGCCTGGCCGGTGATCTCCTCGGACAGACCTTCGGCATAGACATCGGCGGTGTCGATGAAGTTGACGCCGGCATCGGCGGCGGCGCCGACCAGTCGTTCCGCCTCGTCCTGCCGCAGCGCGCCGATCTTGCGCCACATTCCCTCCCCGCCGCCGAAGGTCATCGTGCCCAGGCAGATCTCCGAGACGAACAGGCCGGTCCGGCCGAGCAGTTTGTAACGCATGAGCATTCATCCCGATGGAGTGATCAGGCACAACGGCTCCCGCGGCTTGATGTTGCAACTCGCTCCGCTTGTGCGATGCATCATTCGGCTTGCGCCAGGGCTCTGCCCTGGACCCGCTCAAGGCAAAGCCTTGAGAATCCATTTATAAGCGGTTTCCAAAGGCGAGCCTTTGGCGGGGCTTGGGGCGGAGCCCCAACCTTATCCCGTTGATCGACGCTGACGCCGACTGTATTAGATCGATTTACATAAAAATAAATCCTCGGGGAATGTTCGAGACAACCATGAATATCCAGACGCGATCACACCGCTATCAATCCTCGCGCGAAGCCATCCTCTCCACCTCCCGGGACGTCTTCCTGCGGCACGGCTTCGCCGATGCCAGCATGGACTCGATCGCGCAGCGGTCCGGCGTCTCCAAGACCACCCTCTACGCCCACTTCGAGAGCAAGGAGGCGCTGTTCAATCAGGTCGCCATCGACGCGGTGATCGAACATGGCGACGAGGCGGCCGCCCTGCTCGACCTGCCGCCCGAGGACAGCGTCCGCGACCGCCTGGTCGGCATCGGCTGCCGCATCGTCGCGCTGTTGATGGATCACGAGGCCGTCGCCCTGATCCGGCTCTGCGTGATCGAAGGCGCGCGCATGCCCCGGCTCAGCTTCGAGGCGCTGACCGCGGCGCGCGCGAACCTGCTGCAGGCGCTGGCCGGCTTCTTCCGCGAGCAGACCGGCACGGGGCACCTGCGGATCGAGGATCCGGACGAGGCGGCGGACCTGTTCCTGGTGCTGACCGTGCGCAACTTCCAGCTCGACGCCATGCTGCCCTGGTCGACGATCCACGGCTCGGACGCCTACCGGCAGAATGCCGAGCACGTCGCCGACGTGATGCTGCGGCTCTACGCAGCCGCGGATGCAGGGAGCGCCGGCCGGCGGCTCACGTAACCCGCGTGATCCGCAGGTTGTTGGTGCTGCCGGCCTTGCCGAACGGCACGCCGGCGACCACGACGACGGCCTCGCCGGCCACCGCCAGCCCGTCATCGCGTGCGGCGGCGGCGGCGGCGCGCACGATGTCCTCCAGGCTGGCCTTCTCGGAACCCTGATCGGCGACGCGCGACCGCACGCCCCAGACCAGCGACAGCCGGCGCGCCGTCGGCATCGCGCCGGTGAGCCCGAGCACCGGGCATTCCGGCCGCTCGCGGGCGATGCGCAGCGCGCTCGGGCCGGACAGCGTGTAGGCAACGATGGCGCGCGCGTTGACCGTCTGCGCAACCTGCTGGGCCGCGGCGGCGATGGCGTCGGCGGCATAGTGCTCCGGCTCCGGGCGCGAGGCCTGCATCAGCGCCTGCCAGCCAGCGTCGCGCTCCACCCGGCCAACGATGCGGGCCATGATCTCGACCGCCTCCTGCGGATACTGGCCGGCCGCGGTCTCGGCCGACAGCATCACCGCATCGGCGCCGTCGAACACCGCGGTGGCGACATCGGAGGCCTCGGCCCGGGTCGGCGCCGGCGAGGCGATCATGCTCTCGAGCATCTGCGTCGCCACCACCACCGGCTTGCCGAGCAGACGCGCCTCGCGCACGATCCGCTTCTGCGCCAGCGGCACCTCCTCGGGCGGCAGCTCGACGCCGAGATCGCCGCGCGCGACCATCACGCAGTCCGACAGGGCGAGGATCTCGGCAAGGTTGTCGAGCGCCTGCGGCTTCTCGATCTTGGTCATGATCCAGGCGCGGCCGGCGACGATGTCGCGCGCCTCCCGCACGTCGGCGGCGCGCTGCACGAAGGAGAGCCCGACATAGTCGACCCCGCGCGCCAGGGCGAAATCGAGGTCGATGCGGTCCTTGTCGGTCAGCGCCGGGATCGGCAGCAGCACGTCCGGCACGTTCACGCCCTTGCGGTCGGACAGGATGCCGCCGTTGAGCACTTCCGTCTGCAGGTAGTCCGCACCCTTGTCGACCACGCGCAGCCGCAGCTTGCCGTCGTCGAGCAGCAGCGTCGAGCCGAGCTGGGCGGCCTCGATGATCTCGGGATGCGGCAGCCGGACCCGGTCGGCGGTGCCGAGCGCCTCGTCGAGATCGAGCCGGAACATCCCGCCGTGCATCAGCGACGCACGGCCGGCCTCGAAGCCGCCGACACGCAGCTTTGGGCCCTGCACGTCGGCGAGGATGCCGATCGGCCGGCCGGTGCGGGTTTCGAGATCGCGCAGGATGTCGATGCGCGCCGCGTGATCCTGGTGCGTGCCGTGCGAGAAGTTCAGCCGGAACACGTCGACGCCGGCCTCGAACAGCCGGGCGATCATCGCCGGCGACGAGCTCGCCGGTCCCAGCGTCGAGACGATCTTGGTGCGACGCCCGTAGCCTTCCCGCCGACCAGGCTGGGACGTGGATGCTTGCATAGCGCGACCTTCCCTGCAGACGCTCACGGAGGTGCGATGACTTCGCCCGGCTGGACACCGAATATCGCCGAGCGCCGCAACCAGCCGCTATAGTTTCGGACCACCACGCGACACCAGGCCGACCCGGCCGGGCAATCCCGGAGCCGGCCTATCACACCTGGACGCAGGATGGCGACGATTTCGCCGTCCTCGCGTGGATCGTCGAGCAGAAGCGTCCCGGCGCCGCGATCGACCGACGCCACCGTCAGGGTGCCGGACGCGGTCACCACGAAGCTCCGCGTGCCGACCAGGGTGGCCTGATGCACCCAGCCCTTGACGCCCTCGGAGTCCTCGACCAGCCGCCAGACGTCGAACTCGCGCTCGATCTCGACCGGGAGGTCGCGCCGCTTGTAAAGCCACAGGATCGGGTAGCGGGTGCCGGGCCCGCTGCGCATGTTGACGTCGTCGGCGCGCAGGGCGGCGAAGCGCGGCAGCGGCAGGCCGGTGTTGCTGCCCTTGTTGGCCGGCACCGCGGGCGGCGGCGGTGGAGGCGGCGCCACCGGTGCCGGGACGGGAACCGGCGCCGGCACGATCACGGGCTTCGCCGGGTGCGGCGACGGGTGGGCGTGATGGCGATGGGCGATACCATGGTGCCGGTGATGCGGCGCGGGCTCGGCGGCGACGGCGCCGTGCAGGCCGCCCAGCAGCGCTGCGGCGACGCAAAGGCGGGTGCGGCGGCGATGCCGGAGCGATGCGAGCATGCAGGCATCCCTGCCAAGTCGGGACATGAAGGGCAAGAGCGCCCAGAGCCGCGGCTAGAACGAGACGAGTTGGGCGCCGCCGAGACGTTCCAGGAAGGTGGCGAGCCCGGCCACCTGCACGCCCGGCAGCAGCCCGGATGCCGCCACCGCCTCGCCGCGAAGTGCCGACTCGCAGGCGAGCAGCCGGACGTCGAGCGACAAGGCCGCGTCGCGCAAGGCCTCGAGCCCGGCGATGCCACGCCCGACCAGGACCGCGTCGTGCGCCGCGTCCGTGAGCGCGCTCCAATCGCGGCAGAGCGCGTGCACGCCGGCGGCACTCGCGAACAGGGTGACGGGCCGATCCATCGCCGCCGCACTCGCCGCGAGCGAGAACGCGAAGTGCGCCCGGGCGTGACCGCCATCGAGCAGGATCAGCCCGAACGGGGTGCGGTCAGCCGGCATGCGCGGAGAGGTCGCGGATGGCCGCATCGGCCCCGCAGAGCAGGCAGCCCGGATCGGCGGCGACGCGGATCGTCGTGAAGCGCGTGGCCAGCGCATCCCACAACAGCAGGCGTCCGGCCAGGCTGTCGCCGATGCCGGTGATCTCCTTGATCGCCTCATTGGCCTGCAGGCTGCCCATCACCCCGGTCACCGTGCCCAGCACCCCAGCCTCGGCGCAGGAGGGCGTCAGCGCCGGGTCGGGCG
>CAXUCM010000157.1:0-4357 GCA_964249315.1 uncultured Acetobacteraceae bacterium
GCTTCGATCAGCGCCATCAGCCCGTCCAGGTACTGCGGCAGCGGCGCCGACCGGCAGATCGAGGCCTACGAGCGCGCCACGCAGGTCGGTGCGGACCATGAAGCGGCGCTGCGCGACGTCGTCGACTGGCTGGCCGCCGCCAGCGCCGGCGACTGACCGGCAGCGTCAGGGGTCAGGCGTCAGACGGCGCGACCGGATCGAGCCGCACCCGCGGATGCCAGGCCAGCAGCAACGCCGCGAGCAGCGCCGCGAGCGTCGCGGCGCAGAGCCAGGCGAAGCCGGAGCGCAGCAGGATGCCGCCGAGGGCGCCTCCGACCGTGGCACCCAGCGCGGTCGCGGCGTTGAGCAGGCCCACGCTCTCGGCCCGTCGCGCCGGCGACAGCGTGACCGCCAGCGTCGTGCTAGCCACGGAGAGCAGGGGCCAGACCAGCTGCGTCACGCCGAAGCAGACCAGGATCGGCAGCAGCGTGCCGCCCGCATGCGATGCCGTCAGGGCCACCATCCCGGCCAGGCACGAGGCCCGCACCGCAAGCCCGACACTAAGGACACGCGACGGGCCGAAGCGGTTGTCCCAGCCGCCGACCACGCGGTAGAGCAGCAGGCTGCAGCCGACGCCGATCGCATAGGCGGTGGTCGGCAGGGCGGCCGAGGCATGGTAGTCGCGCACCATCGCCACTGCGAACATCACCGACATGCCGTTGGACGCGGTATAGGAGACCAGCCAGGCGGCGAGGAACCAGGCGAGCGGGCTGTGGCCCAGCGCGCGCAGCGATTGCAGGGTCGGCCGCTGCAGCGTGCGCTGCGTCCCCATCGGCGCCACCTCGCCCTTGACCGGGCGCGGTGCCAGGCTCGGCCGCTCCACCTTGACGATCGGGGCCGGCGCGAAGGCGAGTGCGAGCGGCACTGCCAGCAGCAGCAGCACCCCGCCGAGCAGGAACGCGTCGCCGACATGCCGCAGGCCGAGCACGCCGGCGAGCAGAAGTCCGGCGAGCTGGCCGCCGGCGCTGCAGGCCTGCAGGGCGCCGATCTGCCGGTCCCAGCGCGATGGCGGCTCCACTTCCACGATGAACATCGTGGCCACCGTGGTGGCGCTCGACACGCCGAGGCCGAGCACGGCCGCGCTCGCCATGTGCTGGGCGATGCCGCCCGGCAGCGTGTGCAGGAACAGCGCGATCCCGGCGACGGCAAGCCCGCCGGCCAGGGTCAGGCGATGGATCTGGCGGCGATCGCTCCAGGCGCCGATGAAGGGAGCGGCGATCCCGGCGGCGGCGAAGGCAGAGTAGGTCAGGCCCGCGGTCGGGCCGGGTCGCGCCGCCAACGGCAGCATCACCGGGATCATCCCGGCCTGGACCAGGCCGAGCAGCACGTAGCAGGCCATCCAGCGCGGCGGCGCACGGCCTTCGTGGGCATCCGGGGGCAGCGTCACGTCCGGCGTCCCGCGAGATCGGAGGCTCTACGGCCCCCGCGGCTTCGGTCCAGGACGCTGATCGATCACCGCTTCTTCAGCTCGTCCGGCTTGTGCGCCGCCTTGGCGCCGGTCTTGTCGCTCTTGACCAGGTATTGCGGGTCCTGCTTGGAGGCCTTGGCGGTGTGCCCCTTGACCTTCGTCTCCGTGGTCAGCTTCTTCTCGACGCGGCCCTTGGTCTTGCCCTGCGTGGTGTCCCAGGTGACGCCGTCACCGGTCTTCAGCTCCTTGGCCATCCTCGTGCTCCCTGTTGCACGATCGTATCGCCTGGCGATGGCCTATGTTCCGGCGCCGATCAGGGCGATCAACTTGGCCCTGACCTCGGCCAGCTCGGCGGCGGTGACCCGGCCCTTGCGGGTGGCCTTGCGCGCACGCCAGTCCTGGCGCTTCACCTGATCGGCCAGCACGACGCTCGGCGGGTCGGCCGCCAGCGTCACCTCGAACGGGTAGCCCTTGATCCGGGTCGTCGTCGGGCAACAGACGATCATCCCGGCGCGGCTGTTGTAGCTGGCCGGGCTCAGGACGACGGCCGGCCGAGGTCCGGCCTGTTCGTGGCCTGCCTGCGGGTCGAACTGCAGCCAGACCACGTCGCCTGCCTCAGGGACGTAGCCGGAGCCACTACCAGACCTCACGGCCAACCGGGTTGCCCATATCGACCAGGTCGTGGCGGTTCTCGTCGGTGATGCCGGCGATCAAGACGTCGATATCATAACGGGTCGGCCGACGCGGCTCGATGACGATCCGGCCGCCCTCCTCACGCACATCGACGGGCTGGTCAAGGCGCAGATGAGCCGCTTCCAGCACGGAAGCCGGGATGCGCACGGCGGCACTGTTGCCCCACTTCTTCATCACGCCTCGCATTGCTCGTCTCCCAATGTCTCTACATAGTAGAGACATACAGCGCGTGCCGGCACGAGAAGCTTGCGTGGACCGGAACGTGGTGCGGCATCATTTCAGCCCGCCTCGATCGCGACCCGGGCCGCCGTCGCGAGCCGGTCGACGCGTTCGTTGTTCGCGTCGCCCGAGTGACCGCGCACCCACAGCCAGGAGATCTCGTGCGGCTTGGCCGCATCGAGCACGCGGCGCCAGAGATCCATGTTGGCGACCGGGTCGCCGGAGGCGTTGCGCCAGTTGCGCCGGACCCAGCCGGTCTGCCAACGGGTAATGCCGTTGCGCAGATACTCGCTGTCGGTGTGCAGAACCACGGCGCACGGGCGCTTCAGCGCCTCGAGTGCCGCTGCCGCCGCGGTCAGCTCCATGCGGTTGTTGGTGGTGGCCGGCTCGGCGCCGCTCAGCTCGCGTTCGACGGTGCCGAACCGCAGCAGCGCGGCCCAGCCGCCGGGGCCCGGGTTTGGCCGGCAGCCGCCATCCGTCCAGATCTCCACCGGGCCGGAGGGTTCAGAGTCCATAGGCGGCAGCACTCCCTGCCGCCAGGTGGAAGCGCAGCCGGCGCAGCGTGTCGAGCGGGTCCTTCGGCGTGACCAGGGCGGCGGCCGGCCGGTTCAGCCAGTCGTACAGCCGGGTGAGCAGGAAGCGCAGCGAGGCTCCCTGCGCCAGCACCGGCAGGGCCTCTCGCTCTGCCGGCTGCAGCGGCCGCACGCGCTCGTAGCCGCGCACCAGCAGGGCCGCCTTGGTGACGTTGAACTGGATCCCGCCCGCGGCCATGGCCGGCTCGAAGCACCAGGCGTTCAGGCACACCGCCAGGTCGTAGGCGAGCAGGTCGGTGCAGGCGAAGTAGAAATCGATCACGCCGGAGACCGCACCGTCGAGGAAGAACACGTTGTCCGGAAACAGGTCGGCATGGATCTGCCCGCGCGGCAGGTGCTGCGGCCAGCGCGGCAGGATCTGGCGCAGCGCCGCATCGAGCGCATCCGCGAGCCCGTGCTGCACCGTGTCGGCGCGTGCGCGGCTGCGTTCGAACAGGCCGCCCCAGGCGTCCGGGCCGAGCGCGTTGTCGCGCGCCGGCGCATAATCGAAGCCGGCCAGGTGCAGGCGGGCCAGCGTCTCGCCCAGTCCCAGGCAATGCTCCGGACGCACCCGGCGCGGCCAGACGCCGGACAGGAAGCTGGTGATCGCGGCCGGGCGCCCGGCGAGCCGGCGCAGCGCCTCGCCGTCCCGACCGGGCACCGGCAGCGGGCAGGCGATCCCGCGCGCCGCGAGGTGACGCATCAGGCCGAGGAACCAGGGCAGCTCGGCTTCGTCGACGCGCTTCTCGTAGAGGGTCAGGATGAAGTCGCCGCTGCCGGTACGAAGCGAGAAGTTGCTGTTCTCGACCCCTTCGGCGATGCCGCGAAAGGCGACCAGCGCCCCGATCTCGTATTCGCCCAGGAAAGCCGCGAGCGCCTCGTCGGTGACGTCGGTATAGACCGCCATGCGGGTGCGGCGATCAGCCCAGCGGCGCCGGCAGCTTGAAGATGACGTCCTCCTGCTTGACCGTGCGCTCCTCGATCTGCAGGGCGAAGCGGCGGCCGAGTGCGGTCACCATCTCCTGCACCAGCGCTTCCGGCGCGGAGGCGCCGGCGGTGATGCCGAGCGTGTCGACGCCGTCGAGCACCGACCAGTCGAGGTCGCGCAGCGTCGGCACCAGCAGCGCGCGCGGCGCGCCCGAGCGCTCGGCGACCTCGCGCAGGCGCTGCGAGTTCGACGAGTTCGGGCTGCCGATGACGATGACCAGGTCGCAGCCCGGCGCGATCGCCTTGACCGCTTCCTGACGGTTGGTGGTGGCGTAGCAGATATCCTCGCGCTTGGGCCCTTCCAGCAGCGGGAAGCGCGCGCGCAGCACCGAGACGATGCCGGCGGTATCGTCGACCGACAGCGTGGTCTGGGTGATGAAGGCAAGCCGCGACGGGTCGGCCGGCTGCACCCGGCGCGCCGCCACGGGGGCCGGCACCC